>JBGTDF010000154.1:0-1542 GCA_041748455.1 Planktosalinus sp. | reverse complement strand
GCCCCACAGGTTATTCCACCAGGTATCGGGTTTGCTTTCTGCTTCCTGCAGTTTTACTTTAGCACGCTCGAGACGGTTTTGGGCATTATCAATAACTTTCAGTTCCTCTGCATTCAGGGAGGAAAATTTCTCAAAAATAATCCCTACCTCATCCTGATAATCGGTCAGGTCTTTGATGGCATCCAATAAAGTGGACCTGTCCTTTTCAGCCATTCCCACCACATCATCAAGTGTGGCATTGAGGATTTTTTGACGCATCTCGGGATCATCTTCCTGCGCCAGTTTAGACTTCATCTGGTCAATTGTCTGTCCCCAGTTTACATCTACTTTTCCCTGCTTTTTGTTTGCGTTTGTTTCTAATAAATCAAAATCGTCTGCCATAAGTACTTTATTTAAAGGTATTGATTAATGAATTTCATTTGTAAAATGCAATTTCGGTAAAATAATTGGTTTTTGAAATTAAAGTTTTTAAAAATACGAGGTGATTCCCGGCATACAAGACATCCCCTTTTTTGAATGTTGTAGGTTTACTCTTTCCCTAAAATCTGTTCAATATTGGGTTGAAAATAGCTTGGTCCTTTTAAAACTTTCCCGTCTTCCCGATAGATGGGTTTTCCGTCTGCCCCCAGTTTGCTCATATTGCTGCGCTGTATTTCTTCAAATACCTCTTCGATTTTGTGCTGCAGGCCGTGTTCCAAAATGGTTCCGCATAAAATATAGAGCATATCGCCCAGGGCATCTGCCACTTCCACCAAGTCGTTATTATTTGCTGCTTCCAGATATTCTTCATTTTCCTCCCGCATCAGTTTGTAACGCAAGAGATTTTTAGCTTCGCCCAAATCTGCTGTGGGTTTGTTTTTTATACCAAGGCCAAAGGCTTCGTGAAATTCCTTAACAGCTTCAATTTTTCTTTTCATAGGGATAGGATTTATTTTTTTGGTTGTACTTTTACGACCCTAAAATACAAATTCATGTTTACCCAAGGCCAACTTATTTTCGCGATTTTATTTTTTGTGGTTTTTGTAATTCTTATATTTTTAAGCTATCGGAAAGACAAGGCGTTGCATAAAAAATACTACAAGGGAAGTATATGGGTACTAGTGGGGTTTCTGTGTTTTTTTCTGTTTTTGTTTGGGTTGAAGTACTTGATGAAATAGTTTGGGTTTCAAGTTTGTGGTTTCAAGTTTCTGGTTTGTGGAGTGTGGAGTCCTAAATAGGATTGACCATTAACCATTAACTTAATTTCTCAATCTTCGAACTCCGAATCTTAAGCGTAGGAGTTAACTTAATATCCCAATAACTTAATAACTTAATTTCTCAATAACTCAATATCCCCTTTACCGGTTATTTTTATTTTCCATTTTTTATGTTAGTTTTATATAACTAAAGAAACTAACTATGGAATTATCAGGAACAGTACATTTACACCAAGCATCCAATAACCGGTATCAATTTATTTACGGCAGTATAAAAGACGCTACATTTTTTGGGGTGTATGCTAAATTTACCGTGGAAAACAAAACCCTTAAAAAGGTTACGCTG
>JBGTDF010000153.1:0-2574 GCA_041748455.1 Planktosalinus sp. | reverse complement strand
GTCTTAATAAAAACGTTTTAGTATGCGACTTCTCTCTTTTATAGTTCTGTGCTGTTTTACTTTATTTGGTTGCTCAAGTCAGGACGATCAAACACCAATCCCCACTGATGATGACGGAACGGGTATTGACCTTACTACTATGTATTTCCCTCCCCTTTCAGGAAATGAATGGGAAACCGCCAGTGTGGAAGCATTAGGGTGGAATGAAAACGCTGTTCAGCCTTTGCTGGATTTACTAATTGAAAAAAACACCAAAGCATTTATCATTCTGAAAAACGGCAGGATGGTTATGGAAAATTATTTTGATGAAGCCAGTTCCGTATCCAATCTACCGTGGTTTTCTGCCGGAAAAACATTGACTGCATTTACTACCGGAATCGCGCAACAGGATGGTTTATTAAATATTAATGAAAGTACAAGCACCTATTTGGGCACAGGCTGGACGAGCCTGACCCCTGAACAGGAAATCAACATCAAAGTATGGAATCAACTCACCATGACCACAGGTTTGGATTATAACGGCGATTTGGGTTGTATGGAACCTAAGTGCCTTCAATTTTTAAACAATCCCGGGGAAATGTGGTATTACCACAATGCACCTTACACTTTATTGACAAATGTTATTGATGCGGTTGCACCAAATGGATTCAGCACTTACTACAACACTAAATTAAGGGATCGTATAGGTATGAACGGCAACTGGATCCCAATAGGAAACGCCGTGGTTTATTTTAGCACCCCCAGAAGTGTGGCTCGTTTTGGCCTGTTAAATTTAAATGAAGGAACCTGGGACGGAACCCCTATTTTAAATGACCTTAATTATTTTACCCAAATGACGACTACCTCTCAGAGTCTTAACGAGGCTTATGGATATTTGTGGTGGCTGAATGGCAAAGAAACTATTCGTGTTCCCGGTTCGGAAATGGTATTTAATGCGGAGCTGGTCCCTTCAGCACCCGATGACTTAATTGCAGGATTAGGCTTAAATGACCAGAAAGTCTATGTTGTTCCCAGTGAAGGGCTGGTAGTTATAAGAATGGGAGATGATGCAGGTGAAGCACTGTTAGGTCCATCCAGTTTTGATGATTTGCTATGGCAGAAAATTGTGGCTTTGTGGGAATAGTTTTATTTATTTAAAAAAAGAATCCACAAACTCATACTTATTAAATACCTGGAGGTCTTCCACACCTTCTCCTACACCGATATATTTAACGGGAATTTTAAACTGATCACTTATTCCAATCACCACACCTCCTTTTGCTGTGCCGTCTAGCTTAGTGACTGCAAGAGCAGTAACTTCGGTGGCTGCAGTGAATTGTTTAGCCTGTTCAAATGCGTTTTGACCTGTAGAACCGTCGAGTACGAGAAGGACTTCGTGAGGAGCATCAGGCACTACCTTTTGCATGACGCGTTTTACTTTAGTAAGTTCGTTCATCAGGTTTACTTTGTTATGCAAACGCCCTGCGGTATCAATAATAACAATATCTGCATTTTGTTTTACAGCGCTCTCTAAAGTATCAAATGCAACGGAAGCAGGATCACTACCCATACTTTGTTTTACCAAAGGCACATTTGTGCGGTCTGCCCATATCTGTAACTGGTCAATGGCAGCAGCACGAAAAGTATCTGCAGCGCCAAGGATTACCGATTTTCCTGTATTTTTAAATTGATGTGCTAACTTACCTATGGTAGTTGTTTTCCCAACACCATTTACGCCAACCACCATAATGACGTATGGTTTTTTATCGGCAGGAACTGAAAACTCTGTAGCTTCACCCGAATTGGTTTCAGATAAAAGTCCGGCGATTTCTTCCCTTAGAATTTCGTTTAACTCAGCAGTTCCTAAATATTTATCTTTAGAGACCCGGGCTTCAATGCGTTCAATAATTTTTAATGTAGTATTTACACCAACATCTGAAGAAACAAGAATTTCCTCAAGATTATCCAGGACATCATCATCTACTTTGGATTTTCCTGCAACGGCTTTGCTTAGTTTGCCCAGGAAGGTGGTTTTGGTTTTTTCCAGTCCCTTATCTAAAGTTTCCTTTTTTTCGGAAGAAAATATTTTTTTAAAAAAACTCATAATATTATTTTTTAAAGAACAAAAATACATTAATCAAAAGGTTACTCATATATAAAACAAAAAAAAGAGACTTATAAATATAAGTCTCTATAAATTATATGGTAAAAAACTCTATTTTTTTTCACTTATAATCATTGAACAAGGGGAACAAGTACATTCAATTGCACCTGTTGAGGGAAAATATCTCTCTCTACAATCACAGGAACCTGTACAGTCGACAACCACATCCTTAGAGTTATTATCTTTATATTGAATTACCATAAAAGTAGATTTATTATCATTATCATCTTCATAAAAAATTGTAGATACTATTGCTGAATCATAGTTATCATAACTAATTTTAGAAACTTTAATATTTGAGGGTTCTTTATTAAAAGTTTTAAAGTAACTCTCTTTTGAAAGTTCTTGAATATCCCACTTAGTTTCATTTATATGAGTATGATTTTTATCGCTAGGGTAGTCATCAGCAACATGCATAACACAACCACTGC
>JBGTDF010000152.1:0-2601 GCA_041748455.1 Planktosalinus sp. | reverse complement strand
CCATTATCTATATGATCCATTTTAAAACCAAATTGAGTTAGATCTAAAGAATCCACAAAGAGTTCAATCAATCTAACTTCATTGTCCAAGTCGATAGCTTCATCCAAAGAAACAGGAAAGAAAGCCATCTGACGACGATCTACTCCTGAAATATACTTCATAGTAGTCCCTAGTTTTGATGCTACAAGATAGTAATTTCTACAAACGCATCAAAAATAAAGTATATATAAGTTACTCACAAAATGGGAGGTTTTTAGATTTATGTGCCGGAAGGTACACAGTTTGACGAAGAAGGGATTAAAGAAGCTTTTGAAAAGGGGGATTAGAAGCACAACTGTTTGTATAACCACAACTGTTTGTTAGATGCTCCACTGTTCATTTACCACTCAAAGCCCCCTTTTCAAAAATTTCTTTTAATCTTACTGTTATAGGCATACTGCTACTGTTGCTATGAAACGATTCTGCCCGAAGTTCACACACTGTTTGTTCAAGGCGATTTACATTCATTGCTCCACTGTTGGAAGTCCGCGCGAACCCGTTACGCACTGTCGCGTGTGTGGGCTTGCAAGCTCTTTTTTATTTTTCTACATTAAAAAATAAGAAAAGGAAAAATAAAAATGTGCTTGCAAATGAGTTGGCGTTAGAAACGCGGAAGTTTGATAACCTAACCAAATATTTTTGTAAGGATTGTTTTGTTAAGTGGCTTTTCGATAAAATCTATAACAAGGGGATTTAGCTTTGCACGTTGAATATCGGTTGGGTCAACAGATGAGGATAGAATATAAATGTTGTATTGATTTTTAATTGGCTCAGCGAATGTTTTAAATCTATCAAGGAATTCCCAACCGGTCATGCTGGACATTTTGGTGTCAAGGAAAAGTATGGCTTTTCCGGAAGCCGGTTTTTCGTAAGTGGTGAGCAAGTAATCAAGTACTTTTTCAGGTTCGGTAAATGTTATCACTTCAGCATCAGGAATTGTTTTTGTAATCACTTTTTTGCAGATCATGTTATTGATTGGGTCATCGTCAACAACAATAAAGCGTGGTTTCGTTGCTTCCATTTTGTTAGGTTTAATTGGTGCAATTTACTGTTCAGTTTTAAATTCGAGAATGAATTCTGTTCCTTTATTTACTTCACTTTGTATCGAGATCTTTCCCCCGAGGGATTCAATCTGTGTTTTAACCATGTATAAACCCATTCCCCTTCCATCTGTATGGGTATGGAATCGTTTATATAAGCCGAATACCTGGTCGCCTCTTATTGAGAGATCAATGCCGAGTCCGTTATCTTTGAAATGTATTTCTATTTTATTTCCGTTCAGATAACTTTTTATTTCGATAACAGGAGTAATATCCGGCTGCCTGAATTTAATGCTGTTTGAAATGAGATTGTAAAACACACTGTAGAGATAGCTTTTCAACGTAAAAAATTTGTCAACTTTGGAGAAGTCGGTAATGATTTTAACATGATTTTTGTCTTTAAGATTTCCAATGCTGATTAATATGTCGCTTACTAATTTTGAAAATGATATTAGTTCTTTTTTTTCGTTGACCTCGCGTTTTACTTGTAGAATAGAATTAATATCTTTAATTACGGCATCAAGCCCTGATACGGAACTAATAAGTCCTTGCAGAAATTCTTTTTGTTCTTGAGGGCTGAGTGTTTCTTGCTGAAGGATTTCGGCAAAGCCTATAATGTTTGCAATAGGTGCACGCAGATTGTGTGATATGATAAACGTAAACTGTTCAAGGTCTCGGTTGCGCTGAATGATGTCGTTAGTTAGTTTTTCTTGGACTTCTTCTGCTATTTTTCTTTCGGTAATGTCCTGGCAAGTTCCGACTGCGCGGATTGGATTTCCCAAACTGTCACGTATAATCTGCCACCGCTCTTCCACCATTTTATTTATTCCACCGGGTGTTACAATACGATGCTCTATTGAATTGATTGAATAATTATTAAATGAATCTTTAAATGTTGCATCCACACTTGCACGATCATCGGGATGAACATACTGCAGAAAATCAGGATGAGAAAATTGATGTTCATTTTGTTCGACTCCAAAAATCCGGAAGGTTTCTACTGACCATATAATCTGCAGGGTTAATAAATTGGTTTCCCAGTTCCCGATTTTTGCGAGTGCCTGCGCTTCAGCCAAACGGGATTCACTTTCTTGTATCAGCAATTCCGCTTTTTTTCTTTCTAACTGTTGATTTCTTTTCCCGGTGATATCAGAAAGCATGGCAATTGCTCCATTGTATTTTCCATTTTCATCTTTAATTGGACTCGCCGATAATTGTGTCCATATTTTGTTCCCTGTTTTAGTTATATATGGTAGTTCAAAGTCTTCGGAGATACCAAGTTTTTTGTTTTCCAACTTTTCCTTTGATAGCGCAATTCCTTCTTCATCCATTAAATCTACATTTGTTTTGCCCATCATTTCTTCAAAGGAGTAGCCAAACATTTCGGTAAATCGCTTATTTATAAAAACAGTTTTATTGTTTTCATCTATCATCCAAATTGCTTCGTGTGTAGTTTCTACAATTTGTTTGTAGCGCTCCTCACTTTTGTGAAGTGACGCTTCTGCATTTTTTCTATGCGTTA
>JBGTDF010000151.1:0-13131 GCA_041748455.1 Planktosalinus sp. | reverse complement strand
TTGGCTTGTATTTTCAATAGCCAAAACATCTCTTATGTCTTCTACAACACAAACGATTTCTTGATTTCTATTAGGGTTTTGGCAGATTTCACAAAGTACAACGTCTGAAATATTATGGCAGTTTTTGCAAAACTTGATTTCCTTTCTCATTTTTGTCAAAGTCTCAGAAAGTTTCAACGTTTGTTGTTCCGGCTGCCGCAATAAATGAAGTGCTAATCGCAATGCAGTTCGCTTACCAATTCCCGGTAATTGCGAAATTTCATTAACTGCATTTTCCAATAACTTGGAAGAAAACTCCATACATTATAGAAAGTAAACTAATTGATAATTATCTTTTTTACGGTCATTCCCTTTTCATTATTTACTCTTAGAAAATATACCCCAGAAGTAAATCCGGAAACATCAATTTGGTGTTTTTGAGACAATATCACATCCTTTTCAAAAAGCAGTAATTTTCCGTTTGTATCAAATATTCTAATATCTGAAGTAGCGTTTTCATTCCAACTAACAGTGATTTTTTCTTTTGCAGGAACTGGATATACCGTTAGACTTTCAAAAACATCAAATTCGGTTTGACTTAGTACCCCATCATAAAATGGGGATACCCAAAGACCTCTTCCATAAGTACCGGCATAAATATTCCCATCAGCATAGTTTATTTCCAATTCGTTAATGATTACATTGGGTAAATTATTATTGAAAACCTGCCATTCTGAAAAGGCGTTGTCTATATAATAAATGCCATAATTCATTCCTAAATACAAACCATCTAAACCATTGTCTTGCCAAACTACCGCCAATGCTTGAAAATTTGGCAAGTTAAATAAATAAGGGGTCCAATTTTGGCCTCCGTCATCCGTTACATACACTTTTAGCCCACCTGTTGTTGCAAGTGCAACTTTATCGGGGTTTGTGGGATGGATTGCAATAGAATTTATACTGCCTAAAAATCCGGTTAGTTGTTGCCAGGTCCCGCCCCCGGTAGTTGTTTTGAATAATTGATTTCCTCTGGAAACATACATTATCGTATTATCTGATGCTGCTATTTTATGGTGGTCTAAGTTTCCTCCAAAATTTTGAGAAATTGCAGTCCAGCTTCCGCCACTATTTGTGGATTTAAAAACTTGATTATATCCTACATAAATTGTATTATTTGCTATAGGGTCCTGCTCAAAAGGGGTTACCCAATTGCCTTGACCGGGACCGGGTTCATTTAATCCCACTTGTGAAAGACCACCATTTGTTGTTCTGTATAATTGCCCACCTTGCGTGGTGCCATACATAATATTGGTATTTGTTTTATCAATAAACGTTTCCATGCCATCTGCCCCAAGCCAGTCCCTCCAGCCCTCAGTAGATGTATAAAACGAAGTGCCATTATCCTGTGAACCTCCGGAAACAATTACGGGATCTGTTTGGGAAATACCAATTTTATAGAATTGTCTAATTCCTAAACCTTCTGTAATGTCTGTATAGTAATTACTGTTAACATTGGTAGTATTAGTTGCCTTAAAGATACCACCATCAGTACCGGTGTAAAGAGTATTGTTATAAAAAGCAATTATGTCCACATCTGCGTGATTGTACCCAATATTATTTGCAGCAGCGGTGCCGGGGATCCAATGAGAAGTGGGAACAAAAGAAACTCCACCATTTGTGGAAAGCCAGGTGTGAACCCCTGCTATGTGAACTTCATTAGCGTTATTTGGGTTTACTGCTATATCCATATCCCTTGGTGCCTGACCTGAATTATCGTTTCCTGTCAAACTGTAACCAAAAAAGTTAGTATTACCGTGATTTAATTTAGTAAATGTTGTACCACTGTTGTTGGAGACATACAAAGCATTAAAAATAGAATTATTTGCTTCGACTACATATACAATGTCAGGATTATCAGCAGATATGCCAATCATTTTTGCTCCGGTATTATCAAAACCTGTGATGGTAGTAAATGTTGCACCACCATCAATGGATTTATGAAATTGATTCCCTGAAGCATATACAGTATTTAAATCGCCGGGTTTAAATTCAATATCATATCCTCTGTTATCTGTTATCACGCTAGTCCAGTTTACACCACCGTTTGTGGATCTGTAAATACCGGCATTTTGTGAACTGGCAAACATAATGTTTGTATCCACAGGGTGAATTAAAATTTTATTTATCAAAGAAGAACCTGAGATACCCAGAAGATTCCATGTTGCGCCGGCATCAGTTGATTTATATATCCTGCCACCTGTTGACCCAAAAAAATAAGTATCAGCGTCAAGCGGGTCTATAGCGGTTGCATAAACCAAAAGATTTGAAAAATAATCTGAAAGTGGTGTCCAGTTTTGACCTCCATCAATGGTTCTCCAAACACCGCCTGTTTCAGCTCCCACTATTATATGATTTTCATCCAATTCATCAATCGAAAATGCGGTAATCCTTCCTACCCCCGGATTCCATCCTGATGTAGCATTCCAGTTTACAGGACCCATTTCCACCCAATTGTCATTAAGCATTGCCCTGTTATTACTATTTGTGTTCAACTGAGAATTAAACGTTTGTAATTCTTGTATAAAAAATTCAGAAGAAGGAACATAACCTTCCTCATTTTGCATTCTGAGGGCTAAATATTCCCATCTTTTATATTGGTTGTAACCAGAGCCTTTACCTGTAGGTCTGTCCTGAAAATAAGCTTCAGCTGCTTGTTGCACTTCTTCTACTTTATAAGTGCCCGCATCAATCATTAATAAATATTCCTGAGAAAAAGAAGAATTTGAAATAAATAGAAATGAGATAATTAGCGTTAAAGAAAGGATAAAATTTTTCATAGCATAAAAGTTTTTTTCAAAAATAGTAAAATAAACTCCTTTGGTAAACTTTATTTGTAATTTTATGCGCTTAAATTAGTGTAACAAATTTTATGCAATCAAATCAAATTCTTTTACTTATCCTCGTTTATTTTGGTGTTTTACTTTTGGTTTCCCATTTTACCAACAAAGGTGGAAGTAATGCAGATTTTTTTAAAGCAGGTAAAAAATCCCCTTGGTATTTAGTAGCTTTTGGGATGATAGGCGCTTCTTTAAGCGGGGTTACATTCATATCTGTTCCCGGTTGGGTCGAAGCTTCACAATTTAGTTATTTTCAATTGGTTTTAGGATATACTGTAGGGTATGCATTTATAGGGCTGGTACTTCTTCCGCTTTATTACAAGATGAATTTGACTTCCATCTACACTTATCTGGAAACTCGTTTCGGCAATTTTTCCTATAAAACAGGAGCCTCATTCTTTTTGATTTCCAGAATGATTGGCTCTGCCTTCCGGCTTTATCTTGTAGCTATTGTTCTCCAAAATTTGATATTTGATAGTCTGGGAATTCCTTTTTGGGCCACAGTTACGATAACAATAATGCTTATTTGGTTATATACTTTTAAAAGCGGGATCAAAACGATTGTATGGACAGATACTTTACAAACGTTATTTATGCTTATTGCTTTAGGAGTAGCTATTTACTATGTTTCTACAGATTTGGGAATTGCCCCATCTAATTTATTTGACTTTATTGCTGCTAGTGATTTTTCAAAAATGTTCTTTTTTGATGATATCAAAAGTGCCGATTACTTCTGGAAACAATTTATTAGTGGTGCATTTATAGCCATTGTAATGACCGGTTTAGATCAGGACATGATGCAGAAAAATCTTACCTGCAGAAATTTAAAAGATGCGCAAAAAAATATGTTCTGGTTTACTATTGTTTTAACCATTGTAAATTTTGTGTTTTTAAGTTTGGGCGTTTTACTTACGGTTTATGCGCAACAAAATGGTGTAGATGCACACAAGGATTTACTATTCCCAACTATTGCAACACAATCAGGATTAGGAATAGGCATTGCATTATTCTTCATATTGGGTTTGATTGCTGCAGCATAGTCCAGTGCAGATAGTGCACTAACCTCTTTAACTACTTCTTTCAGTATTGATATTCTCGATATTGAAAAAAAATATGATGAACTCAAGCAGGTGAGAATACGCAAGCAGGTTCATATAGGAATATCCTTAACCCTTATATTGGTAATTATTATTTTTAAATATATAATTGCAGATGAAAGTGTTATTGCTAAAGTATTTGTTTTTGCCGGATATACTTATGGTCCTTTGCTAGGACTATATGCATTTGGCCTATTTACAAAATGGCAGGTAATGGATAAATTAGTTCCTGCGATAGCAATACTTTCGCCTATTTTAACTTACTTGATAAGCATTAATAGCTTAAAGTGGTTTGGCTTTGAATTTGGCTTTTTTGTTTTAATTCTAAACGGATTACTTACCTTCTTGGGTTTGCTGATTTCAAGCAGTCTATTAGTATTGGTTCGTGCCAAGCAAAACTAAAGTACAAGCATTTTCAACCTCAATGCGATTTTCTTTTAATAAATTATAGAATTCAGGATTTTCAGTTCCCGGGTTAAATATAACCCTATTTGGTTTAAGCGAGACTATATAATCATAATACTCCTTTTGCCTCGAAGCATTTAAATATAATGTAACAGTATCTATACCTTCAAAAGGTATTTTTTCTTTCTCTATTTGTATTCCTGACACCTCTCCTTCTTTTAAACCAATAGCTACAACATCTTGATTATAATACACTAATCTTTGAATGGCTAAATAAGAATATCTGGAAGGATTTGTGCTTGCTCCTAGTACTAAAGTTTTTTTATTCATATGTAGATACTTATTGTTTTTTATTGGTCATATGTAATTCGCATACCTTCATCAGTGTTTGTATCGTAAATCCGTTATGCTCATTTCATAATGTAAAGTTAAATATTAAATAGCAGTGTAACACTATTATTTCTAAATCGTCTTTGAGGTAAGAGATGTTTCTCAGTTTACTACAATTAATATACGTTGATGGTTAGTGTTTATCCTTGTAGTAAATACATACCCGAAGATTTTCTTCGGGTATTTTTTGTTAAAAACATATTTTTTTGTAACAAAATCATAATTTGATAGTCTTAATATAATACCATTGGTATTCTTTTTTTTTTAAAGCTTTCATCAAGCAATTAGGCATAGCAAGGTATTATATATAACCATTTAATCATCAAAATCAATCAAAAAATGAAGAAATTAGTAACATTTTACATCGTAGTTTGCATGCTCTTTGTAAACCTCTACGCAAAAGGAAATGCAAACCCATTAAACGAAAAAATAACTTTTTCATTATCTGAAAACAAAGGGAGTGTTGAAGGTATTGTTATCGACCTTAATTTAAATGAACCATTACCTTATGTTACAGTAACTGTAGAAAACAGTAATGGAGAAATTCTAACCGGTGGAATCACAAATGATCAGGGAATTTTCAATATTAATAGCCTAAATGAAGGCAAATACACCGTTAGAATACAATACATAGGATATAAACCTTATGTAAAAGCAATTGAAATTACAAGTCAAAACAATACTGTTAATCTTGGTACAATTGCTCTTGAAGAAGATGTAACCTCACTCAACGAGATAACAGTAGTTGCAGAAGTTTCTACCATTGAACAACGCATAGACAGAAGGGTTATAAATGTTGGTAAAGACTTAATCACTGCCGGGCCAACTGCTTCAGATATTATGAACAACCTGCCTTCTGTGAGTGTCGATGAACAAAGTGGCGCTTTAAGTTTTAGGGGTAACGAAAATGTTACCGTAATGGTTGACGGTAAAATTTCAAATGTCCCGGTGGCACAACTTCTCAAACAAATTCCTTCAAATGCTATAAAACAAATCGAACTAATTACCAATCCTTCAGCAAAATATAATCCCGAAGGTATGAGCGGTATTATCAACATTATTCTTCACAAAAATGTGACTATTGGTTTTAATGGAAGTTTGAATGTTGGGTTGGGTTATGAAGTAGAACCAAAATTCAACAGTTCGTTAAACATGAACTACAGAACAGGGAAATTTAATTTTTACACTAATCTTAGCAACAACATTTCAAGAAGTGACAATTTCGGAAGCATTTTAAGAATTGATGACAACATCAATCAAGAGTTTGATCTGTTATTTAGAAACTATTCCCAATTGTACAAAGTAGGTGTTGATATTTACCTCAATGATAAAAACACGATTTCTTTATTTACAAATCAAAACATATATGAAGGTGAAATTTTTGGGGATACATTCATCTCTAATTTAGATAACCCTTTATTTGACATACGGCAAAACTTTAATGCTGAAAATGATAATTACTCACAACAATACAATTTATCCTATAAACTTGAATTTGACAAAGAAGGCCATACGCTGGAACTGGAAGCAGACCACAACATCTATGAATCTGATGCAACGAATCTCAACACATTTTTCGGAAATATTATAAGACCAAATTATATAGAAGAAACAGAAGCTGATCGCGATCAATCCACAATCAATCTCGACTATGTTAATCCACTTTCTGAAAATTCAAAATTGGAACTTGGCCTGGAAGCGAGATTACTCAGCTCAGTTACTGATTATTTTTCGGATGCACGATCACAAAATAGTGAAGGCGGGTTTATACCATCTACCACTATGTTTGATTTTACAAGGGATATTTATTCCGGTTATGCCACCTTTGGCAATAAAATTGAAAAATGGACCTACCAAGTAGGAGTAAGAGCTGAAAGCGTTACCGAAACAGGAATCGCAAACGAAACAGATTTAGATGCAAATACAGAAACCGAAGATAGCTTCACAAACGACTATTTTCAACTTTACCCATCTGCTTTTATAACCTATTCCCCTTCAGATAACGGTACCTATCAGATAAGCTATAGCAGACGTGTAGACAGACCAAGGGCAGATCAAATGAACCCTTTACCTGAATGGAGCACACCATTGGTATCCCAATTTGGAAACCCGGATTTACAACCGCAATTTACAAATTCTGTAGAAGCAAACTATACCAGAAAATTTGAGAAAGGAAGTATTACAGCCGGTGTCTTTTACAGAATGATACAGGATGAAATAAATCAATATATATTCATTGATAGAGATGATTTAAATCGTCTGATTATGAGTTCTGATAATTTTGACAATTCAACAGCTTATGGTGTTGAAGCATCTGCAAGTATTAGACCTACTAGCTGGTGGAGCATAAATGCGAGTTTTGATGTGTTTTCAAGAACGCAAAAAAGTATTGCTGAACGCCTTACAGCACCCACAAATGTAGCAACAGTAGATGATATAGTTAGGGAAACAGTTACTGTAGACAACGTGGCTTTTAATGGCCGTATATTTAACAACTTTAAGGTGAGTGAAAAACTATCCTTCTCTGCATTTGGTTTATACAGGGGCCCACAAGACGGTATTCAGTTCAATTCAAAAGCAATGGGAATGGTCAATCTGGGTATGCGCTATAACTTTGTGAAAAACGGAACCTTTACGTTTAACGTAAACGATATATTTGACACTATGAAAGCCCGGTTTGAAAGTGACAGACCATACAGACAAGCCGGTAACTGGAATTGGGAAAGTCAAACCGTTTTTGTGGGAATCAACTACCGCTTTGGCGGAAATAATTACCGTGCATTGTCCAGAAAACAAAGAGATGCAAACGAAGCAGAAGGCGGAGGAGGTTTCTTTTAAGTATATACAGGCTTTGTCTTGTTATTCCATTTAATTTTTTATTTTAGCTAACTGAAAATTAGTATATGGTTTGGTTTTTACCAAACCATATATCTTTTATAGCATTTCAAAATTTCCAGCTAAAATAACTTGTATGACAACCGAACAAAGTCTACCACCGCAACCAGACAATACCCCTCAAAAAAAGAACCTGTTTACACGATTTCTGGATTTTGTAGAATGGATGGGAAATTTATTGCCACATCCTGTAACCCTGTTTGCTTTATTTGCCCTGGGCGTAATTCTTTTAAGTGGTCTGGCAGATTGGTTGGGATGGAGTGCTATGGACCCACGACCTGAGGGTTCTCCCGGCAGGGCCCCCAGCGGAATTATTGAACCGGTTAGTTTATTGAATGGCGAAGGTTTGAGAAGAATAGTTTCAAATTTAGTAACAAACTTTACAAACTTTGCTCCATTAGGTGTTGTACTTGTAGCACTTCTGGGTGTTGGTGTTGCTGAGCGCTCCGGTTTAATTACTGCCTGCATCAGGGGATTGGTTTTAAAAGCCGCCTCTTTTAAACCTATTTCTCCTAAAAAAGGCTTTGCAGCTATACTTCTAAAGCCTGTTAATTTTATTTTAAATCCAAAAAATCTTGTAACCATAGCAATTTGTTTTGCTGCGGTGGTGTCCAATACTGCTTCAGAAATGGGGTATGTGGTTTTAGTACCGCTTGCTGCCGTTATTTTTTACTCCATGGGAAGGCATCCACTCGCGGGTCTTGCGTGTGCTTTTGCCTGCGTTTCAGGTGGGTATAGTGCAAATATTTTAATTGGTACAATAGATCCTTTACTTGCAGGATTGACCCAGGAAGCAGCAAATATTATTGATCCTGAATATCAGGTACACGCTGCCGTGAATTATTACTTCATGTTTGTAAGCACATTTTTAATTACAATAGTTGGAACCTTCGTTACCCTTAAAATTGTAGAGCCCAAGCTTGGCAGGTATAACCCAAAGGAAGCATCTGAAGACTTATCAGACCAGTCCATGATGAATCCGTTGACACCACTTGAAATAAAGGGATTAAAAATCACAGGACTTGTTGTTCTGGTAATTATTGTGTTACTTGCACTTACCATAGTTCCTGAAAATGGGGTTTTAAGGAATCCGGAAACCGGCGAAGTTTTAAACTCTCCTTTTTTTAGGGGAATTGTTGCTTTTATATTTGTGTTCTTCCTCGTTCCCGGCTTTGTTTATGGCAAAATTACCGGAAGCATGAAAGGAGAAAAAGGCATTATTGATGGAATGGCAAATGCCATGTCCACATTGGGTCTTTATATAGTAATTGTATTTTTTGCAGCTCAGTTTGTGGCATATTTTGGCTGGAGCAATCTGGGACAAATTTTTGCGGTTAAAGGAGCAGAATTTTTAACCAGCACTGGTTTGACCGGTCCGGGGGTATTTGTGGGTTTCATTGCTGTTTCTGCTATGGTAAACCTTATGCTTGGTTCAGCTTCTGCACAGTGGGCAGTTACAGCTCCTATTTTTGTGCCGATGTTAATGCTGATTGGTTATAGTCCCGAAGTTATTCAGGCTGCATATCGCATAGGGGATTCTGTAACAAATATTGTTACTCCTATGATGAGCTACTTTGGTTTAATACTTGCATTTGCTGCAAAATATGTCAAAAATATTGGTATTGGAACAATTATAAGTATGATGCTCCCATATAGTATTCTCTTTTATATTGGTTGGATATTACTTTTCTATTTATGGGTTTTTGTACTGGAATTGCCGGTAGGTCCCGGAGCCCCAACATACTATTTGATGGAAAATTAATTGCTACATTTTTCTTCTAAATATTTAAGTTTTTTTACTTCCGTTTTTGAAAAATTAAGCATCTTTGCCTGCTTTAAAAATTATATATGAAAACTAAATTTTTGTTTCTATTCACCTTTATTATTGTACTATTTTCTTGTACCACAAAAGAAAGCAATACGGAAATCTTTGGCTCTGTAAAAGGTTTAAAAAAAGGAACTCTTTATCTGGAAAGGGTAATAGACACAACTCTTATTACAATAGATTCCTTAGTTGTAGATGGTAATAGTGATTTCTCTTTTAAACTTGATCTGGAAAGCCCGGAAGTTGTCTATCTTTTTCTAAAAAAATCAGAAGGCAATCTTCTTCCCGACAGACTGGACATTTTTGCAGAACCCGGAAAAATTGAAGTACAAACAACCTTAAAGGATTTTGAGGCCGATGCAAGGGTTGCCGGGTCAACAAATCACAATAAATTAAAGGAGTACTATGAATTAATGCAAAAATATAACGATAGAAGTCTCGACCTCTTACAGCAAAGTTTTGAAAGCAGAAAGGCACAAAATGAAGAAAGTTTATCTAATTTGGAGAGTCAGATGCAATCACTTAGGCGCAATAAATATTTAGCCACGGTAAATTTTGCATTAAATAATAAGGAATATGAAATAGCTCCCTATCTTGCTATTTCCGAAATTTTTGATGCAAATATAAAATATCTGGATACCATTTATACTTCTCTGCCTGAAAAGAATAAACTATCTACCTACGGAAAAGAACTGGAAAAATATATTTCAGAAAGAAAACAATTAGAGAAAAGTCAGGAATAAAAAAAAGCCTCATAAATGTGAGGCTTTTTTTATAATTTATTAATTTTTTCTATAAGTACCCTACCCTTCTTTTCAAGGTCATTACTTACTTCTTTAAGCTGGACTTTTCTATTCTCCACTTTTTTATCATTGATCCTTTCAATAAGTTCATCAAAAACAACGATTGCTTCATCAATAATAGCCTGAGATTTTTTTGTTTCCTTATCAGGATTTGTTAGCTCCCAGATATATACTGCTTCAATAATATCTCCTAAAACGTAGTTAATGTCTTTTTTTAAATTCTTTACACTTGCCATAAAATAAATATTTTGAGTGCAAAATTACTATTTTAATTGGTTTCAGGTACAAATACTTCTAAAAGTTTAACAGAGGTTGCTGAAATAGTTACATTCTTACAACCTGCAGGAATTAAAACCGTGTCCCCTTTTTCCATAGTTTGCTCATATGTGCCCACCTGAATATTTGCATTTCCTTCCACGCACATATATACAACAAAGGAGTCTATATCAGAATAATCACGATGTATTGTTTCATTTATTTCTAAAATTGAGGTAACAAAGTATGGCGAATTAAGAATAGTACATGGCTTGTTTTCTATAGGTTTATAGGGTAATTTAAAATTATTTTTGTCTTCAAAATCGACACTATCCAACGCCAAATTTGTATGAAGTTCTCTTAATTTTCCATCAGAATCCGGGCGATTCCAGTCATATATACGATAAGTTATATCTGAGCTTTGTTGGATTTCAGCCAAAAGCACTCCTGCTCCAATAGCATGAATTCTACCCGGGGTTATATAAAATGCATCCCCTTTTTTTACTTTTTCGTAATGTAAAATCTTTTCTAAAGAACCTTCGTTTAAATATTTTTCATAAAGAGTTGCATGGACTTTTTGGTTGAACCCAATAATCAAATTAGCATCTTTATCTGTCTGGACAATATACCACATCTCTGTTTTTCCAAAAGAATTATGGCGTCTTTTGGCAATTTCATCATTGGGATGTAACTGCACCGATAAATCTTCCTTTGCATCAATAAATTTAAAAAGCAATGGAAATTGATTGCCAAATTTTTCATACACCTGATTTCCCAGGAAGTCCCCTTTATATGCTTTTATTAATTCATGAATTGTTTTTCCGATTAAGTCGCCATTAGCAACAACTGAAACATCCCCCTCAACTCCTGAAATCTCCCAACTTTCACCAATATTTTTTGCTTGTGATGTTTTTTGCAGGATCGTGTCAAGTTTTTCTCCTCCCCAAACTTTAGCTTTCAAAATTGGTGTAAATTTTATTGGATATTCTAAAGTCATGAATTATTGATTTTCTGATTGAAGAATTTTAAGAGCCTTTTTAATATGTCTGGATGCATCCATCGCATTGAATATTAAAATCACCTTACCTTGTTTATTTACTACATACGTTTCCCTTCCGGGAAGCAGTCCCAATAGGTTTTTCTTAACACCAAATTTTTTACGCACTATACCATTTTTATCTGCCAACAAAGTAAAAGGAAGATTATAGGCAGTTGCAAATTTGGCATGGGATCTTTCAGAATCTGAACTAATACCGATAACTGTGGCACCCAAATCTTTAAAATCTTCAAATTGATCCCTAAAGTCACAAGCTTCTTTTACACAACCGGGTGTAAAATTTTTTGGATAAAAATAAATAACCATTGCCTGCTTTCCTTTGATTGACTCACTTTGAAACTCATTACCATGTTGATCTTTTAAACTAAAATCGGGAATACTATCGCCTAACTCAATTGCCATGACTAATTTCCGTTATAAGTTACAAAATTGCGTGGCGTCTCATAAAGCGTTACACTTATCTGGTATTTCTGTTCTAATTTAGCACGAAGTTTTTTCCAAATCACAACTGCAATATTTTCAACTGTAGGGTTTAGGTTTTTAAATTCAGGCACTTCGATATTTAAATTTTTATGATCAAATGGCCCTTCTACTTCATTCATGATTAAATCCTTAACTATCTTCAGGTCTATTAAGTAACCCGTTTCCGGGTCAATCTCGCCCGTAATTCCCACGATAAGCTCATAATTATGCCCATGATAATTTGGATTACTACATTTGCCAAAAATTTCCATATTTTTTTTATCATCCCAATCTTTTCTGTACAAGCGGTGGGCCGCATTAAAGTGTGCTTTTCTATATATTGTGATAGCCATAATTAGAGATGTTGATAAAATTTATCAAAAATAATCTTGAACCATTCTGTATATTTTGAAGGATTCTCTGCAATGTCACTTTTGACATCCTCGATGGGCATCCACATCCATTGCACAACTTCTTCTTTGTTGATTTGAGGTATTCCATTATAGTTTCCTACTAAAATATGATCAAATTCATGTTCAGTCAGGCCATTGTCAAATGGAGCTTTATAAATAAAGGATATGGTTTCTTTTAAATCTGTAGTAAAGCCCATTTCTTCTTGTAACCTTCTTTTTCCTGCTTCTACATTACTTTCCCTTTCCCTTTGATGGCTGCAACATGTATTTGTCCACAACCCCGGGGAATGGTATTTGTCCAACGCCCTTTGTTGCAACATTAATTCATTATCATCATTGAATATAAATACTGAAAAAGCCCGGTGAAGTAATGCTTTTTGATGGGCTTCTAACTTTGGCATCAAACCAATTTGTTCATCCTTCTCATTTACAAGGATTACTAATTCTTCTGGCATAGACTTTTCTTTTTTCTCAAAAATACGAAATCATGAGTACTTCCCACAAAAAAAGCGTCCCGATTTCCATGCCGCACCGTTTCTTGGCAACTACTTCCTGCGCTTCAACACCACGCGTCCGCCATTCGACGATGCCCGCGTGCGACGCGCATTTTCGCTGGTCATCGATAAAGCCGCGATTGTGGAAAAAATCACCCG
>JBGTDF010000150.1:0-1884 GCA_041748455.1 Planktosalinus sp. | reverse complement strand
GAGAATTGTTTACCCGCCATACAGATACCCCAATTCTTACGCTTACACTGAACAAGCCAAAATAGCACAATAGCATGAAACAAATGCCAGGAAGGTCGCTCTCAATACCAAAACTACAATGCCGTTTTGAATTAGCATGATGTGCCTATGGTAGTTTGGTTGACAGCTTGACCGGAATTCAGTGGCTTCACACATTGACCGAAGCAAGCGCGGGCATCGTAGATTAACGCCGGCACGAAAATCATGATCTGCCATAAAATGAAATGCGTTGGGCTTTTGGGGCGTCCTGTTCCAAGTTGGTCCCAGAAAGACTTTCAACCCAGGAGGCAAGAAAATTGCTGCAGACATTTGGCCATATTGCAATGTTCGCGGAGCGGCTTAACTCAGAAGTCAAGCCAATTGGAGTTAGTGCGAGAGTTCGTCAGGAAATGATTATTTGCAAAACCTCATAGGGGAAGTGGCCAAAGAATGGGGGGCAGCTCACTGAAGACAGCAATTACAAAGATCATGTTTTCATCTTTTCTAGAAATAATCCAACTGTCAGAGCTCTGCCTAAAAGGTTATTGGGTAGGTTTTGAATACTAATATCTTTGTTTATCACTGAAAAATCCTTAAGAACTCTTTCTTGTTGTTTGAAAATTTTCATTTTCTTTATGTGATCATAGCCCTCAGGCTTGACATTACTCTCCTGAAAATAGGTCTGATTGGTAATTTTTCGCAACAGCTGTTTGGCCAATCGTTTGCTTTTATCAAAAAAATATCCCCAAACATCTTTTAACATTTCAAGATTCTCATTTGAGCATGAAATATTTTCCGTAGTTTTTTTCTTTGCTATCTTCGGGAAGCATCGGGTTATGTGTTGCCTAAAAAATTTATTAAAAACCCGTTCGGTTCTGTTCAAATTAAAGCCAATTTTCACTAATTCCCTCTCCACGTAGGGCATATAGGCGGAATAGTAATGATTATTGGCAATCGTTACATATGTTCCTGAGTTGGTCTGCATGTTATAGTTGTAATAAATGGCGTCATAGGTTTGCGTATTAAAGGGCATCCTAAAGCAGTCGAGGTCCTTCAGGAGTTCAATTTTGGTATTCAAAGAATGGGGTTTGACCTTTTCACCAAGAAGATTATGCGGGAACGCAACGCTCTCAATTCTCAGATTATACAGCCGTTCTATGTTCGAATTTCTCTTTTTATAGAAAGGAAAATCTTGAAGCCACCTTTGCTCTCTGTACAACTCCCCCCCAACTCCTGAGATTTGCATGTCAATGTTTCTGGATTTCCTGTCATTACTGAGGCAGGAGGCAGGATAATAAGTCAAGATGTCCATTTGAGCATCGGTCAGTTCAAATAATTCCAACAATTTTTTTTCAGTTATATTTGTTAAGGATTGGAATGTGACCTGCAACTCCTTGCCCAGCATGCCCGCAATGGTTTTTGCAATCTGTAAATCTAAGGTTTCTTGTCCCGCACAAAACGCGACTTCAAAATCCACATCAAGGGAGCGTAACATACAACATAATAAACGAGAATCGATTCCTCCGGTTAAATCCAGGGACACTTTTTTCCCTTGGAGCACCTTCTTGAGGGAACAAAAATAATGATCGAAAGTGGAATATTTGGAGGCAGTGGTTAGCTCAGTAAGGTGTTTATGTTTAAGAAGTAAGTTTTCCCCTTGCCAAAAAATGAGATCATTGTCGTTTACCTTTTTAACTTCATTCAGAAAAGTTTCATTGAAATACACGAATCCAAAATGAAAAAATTCACTGATTGATTTGAAATTCAATGAAAAACTGGATGGCCCTATAAAATCAATGAGTTCCAAAAATGAGGTGGAAATAATATTTTTGTAAATAAAAATTTTATACATTCCACTATTGTCAA
>JBGTDF010000149.1:0-7329 GCA_041748455.1 Planktosalinus sp. | reverse complement strand
CATTTTGGTAGTGCTTTTACCCTATTTTTTTTCATTCTGATAGCCCTGCCCGGCTATGCCCAATTAAAAAACAACCAGGATAAATTTGACGAGTTCACTTATCGGCAAGGAAACAGTTTTCGTTCTGCTTCCGGGATACCGGGACCTGCCTACTGGCAAAATGGTGCAGATTATGTTATAGAAGTGGAACTGGATGATCAAAGTGACAAGATTACCGGTAAAATTCAAATAACCTATCATAACAACAGTCCGGAGCCTTTATCCTTTGTCTGGTTGCACCTGGAGCAAAACAGATTTACCAAAGATTCCCGTGGAACGCTGACTACTCCTATACAGGGAAATCGGTATTCAGGCGATGTTGACGGAGGCTATACCATTACCAATGTAGTGGCGAAAACCGGAAAAGCAGCAACCTCCAACAAGCACATTATAAACGATACCCGAATGCAGGTATTCTTTAATGAGCCCATTGCCGCAAAAGGTGGAAGTGCCACTATTAGTATGGACTTTTCTTTCAAAGTTCCGCAGAAAGGTATGGACAGGATGGGCCGTTTAACCACCAAAAACGGAACTATTTATGCGCTTGCACAATGGTATCCTAAAGTAGCAGTTTTTGATGATGTTGTGGGATGGGATGTGGAACCTTATTTAGGTGCAGGCGAATTTTATCTGGGTTATGGCGATTTTGATTATAAAATTACCGTGCCGTATGACCACATTGTAGTTGCTTCGGGAAAATTACAAAATGAAAAAGAGGTGCTAACCAAAGAACAACAAAACCGCTTGCAACGTGCTGCAAACAGTGATGCCACGGTAATGATCATTTCGCCTGAAGAAGTAGGGAACACCACTCTTACCAGACCAAAACAAAACGGTAAAATCACTTGGCATTTTAAAATGGAAAACACCAGGGATATTGCATTTGGGTCTTCCAAAGCATTTGTATGGGATGCCGCCAGAATGAATTTAGCCGATGGTAAAAAAGGGATGGCACAGTCTGCTTACCCGGTAGAAAGTCATGGTGGCAATGCATGGGAACGTTCTACGGAATACACCAAAGCATCCATTGAGCACTACTCCAATAAATGGTTTAACTACCCCTATCCTGTTGCCGTAAATGTAGCAGCAGATGTAGGGGGAATGGAATATCCGGGACTTTCTTTTTGCAGGTATACTTCTAAAGCTGCTGCATTATGGGGTGTGACTGATCACGAGTTTGGCCATATCTGGTTTCCTATGATTGTGGGTACTAATGAAAGAAGATATGCATGGATGGATGAAGGGTTTAACAGTTTCATCAACTATTACAGTACGTTGGAATTCAACAATGGGGAATATCCGGCACGATTAAATACCTCCAGGGAATTTATCATCAACTGGTTAAAAAATCCAAACCGGGAAGCCATTGCCACTCACCCTGATGTGGTGCAAAGTAATAATTTAGGCATGGTTGCTTATTTTAAACCTGCATATGGTTTGTTTATGTTGCGTGAATATGTATTGGGCGGGGAGCGTTTTGACAATGCTTTTAAAGCATATATTGAAGCATGGGCATATAAACATCCCACGCCTAATGATTTCTTTAATATCATGGAAAATGTAGCCGGGGAAAATTTAAATTGGTTTTGGAAACACTGGTTTTATGGCAATGAGAACATTGATTTAGCTATAGAAGATGTGACCACGGTAGGAGATGATTATTTACTGACCTTCATCAATAAAGGCATGCCTATGCCTGTTCATTATGAAATTACTTATGAAGACGGTAGCAAAGAAAGAAAACATCTGCCTGTGGAAATCTGGCAAAGAGGGAACCGGTGGATCAGCTTACTGGAAACCGGTAAAAAAGTAACCAAGATAGAAATCGATCCTCAGGGTATATTGGCAGACATAGATGCTGTCAATAATGTGTGGACAAACTAACCTATCGTCCACTACTGAAAAAACACTGCAAGAGACTATTTCTTTTGCAGTGTTTTTTATTATTAGTTTACTGGAATTACTTCCTTTTAGTAAAACCTTTTGGAATATACAATTTCTCTAAATCATACAAGGTGATGTAGATTAAAATGGGATTTTTTAGTCCGGTATACATCACTTCATACACATCCATCAAAGCGGAGCCTCCGGTAAATCCGTTTTCAGAAGGATAGGGACAGCAGCTTCCTCTTCGGTGAAATGACAGGACTTCTCCATTGGGTCCCGCAAGGGATGCTAAATAGCGCCGTTGGTTCGTCGGCCCTTCCCTTTCTTTGACTCCACCCACCTTGACCGGGTTCTTTTCAGACAAACCATAATTACTTTGAGGGGCATATTCAGAAATATCGAAAAATGGTTCATAGTCTAGAGAGGTACCTACCGGATTGGTACTCGAACTTAAAATGGTGGGCTGCTTAGTACCACAGGAAATACAAGTGCATAGCACTAAAAAAAGTAAAAATTTAGAATTCATGAGTTCTTGTTTAGGATAACCAAGTTAGAATTATTTGCGTAACTGTAACGCTTTAAAAATAATTTTTATCAAAAGTAATTCAATACTAAACAGTTGCAAATTTTAACACAATTCTTATTTAAAATTAATCTAAATAAACTTGTTACATTACTTTTTGAGGTTTACTTTTGCACCGAAATAACAACTCTATTTATAATAAGTCTAAATTAGTATAATGAAAAAAACACTTCCCCTGTTAGCCCTGGTATTGATTTCTGCCTCTACCTATTCTCAAGTTGAAGTTCAAAAAGACACCGTAAAAGAGGTTTCCAAAACCGAAGTTCTAGATGAAATAATTTTATCTAGTAACATACTAGGAAGCAAATTTGAAGTTAAAAACAGAACCGGTTCCGCTTATTATTTATCCCCACAGGATTTGCAGCAATTTGGGTATACAGACATCAATAAAATACTTCGCGCCGTCCCCGGTGTAAATGTTTTTGAGGAAGACGGTTTTGGCCTGCGCCCAAATATCAGTTTACGCGGTACCTCTCCGGAAAGGAGTTCCAAAATAACCATAATGGAAGATGGTGTTTTAATTGCCCCGGCACCATATAGCGCCCCGGCAGCCTACTACTTCCCTACTGTAGGCCGCATAGAGGCTATTGAAGTTTTAAAGGGAAGCAGTCAGATTCAATATGGGCCTTACACTACGGGTGGAGCTATAAATTTAGTTTCCAAGCAAATCCCGAACGATTTTTCAGGGGATGTGCGTTTTACCTATGGCAATTATAACTCCAGGAGCACAGAAGCAACACTGGGCGACTCCCGTGAAAATTTTGGATTTGTCACCCAGTATTTCAATTACAATTCTGACGGATTCAAAAGTCTGGACGGTGGTGGAAATACCGGCTTTGACAAGAGCGATTATATGGGTAAATTTCGTTTCAATACCGATCTGGATGCTAAGGTTTTTCAGGCAGTTACCGTTAAGGTACAATATGCGGAAGAAACCTCCAATGAAACCTATTTAGGCCTTACGCAAGAAGATTTTGATGTAAATCCGTACCGCAGGTACATCGCTTCCAGTGCCGACAAAATGGATACAGAATTCCGTCAGTTTCAGGTAAACCATTTAATAAAACCCACCCAAAATATTAAAATAAACACCACCGCATACCAGAACAAGTTTTCCCGCAACTGGTACAAGTTAGACGATGTAACTATTGACGGTGGTGTAAGCATATCTAATATACTTGCAAATCCGGCGCAATTCCCCAATGAATATCAAGCTGTTACCGGCGCTGTAAATACTGCGGAAGATGTATTTGGCATCAAAGCAAACAACCGTAACTATGAAGCAAAAGGAATACAAACGGTAGCCAATTTCAGTTTCGGAAACACCGTATATCAGGATTTAGAAATAGGCCTGCGCTACCATGAGGACTTTGAGGATCGTTTTCAATGGAAGGATAAGTATGCCATACAAAACAGGGAGTTAGTTCGCACCACCGTTGCGAGAAAAGGAAGCGATGCAAACCGCATAAGCAGTGCAAAAGCTTTGGCAGCCCACTTACTTTACAAAGTAACATTTAACAATCTTACGCTAACCCCGGGAGTGCGTTATGAAAATATTACCTTGACCAAAGAAGACTTTGGAAAAAATGACAGTTTCAGAACAGGAATTGATCTGACCACCGGTGAAAACAAGGTTGATGTATTTATCCCCGGAATAGGTGCAAATTATAAAGTATCCAATGCATTATCCGTTTTTGGAGGTGTGCACAAAGGCTTTGCCCCTCCGGGAAATACAGAAGGTACGAACCCTGAAGAAAGTATAAACATGGAATTAGGTGGTCGTTTCAGTTTTAACGGACTTACCGGAGAGATCGTAGGGTATTACAATGATTATAACAATCTTTTAGGAAGTGACCTTGCTGCTTCAGGTGGAACAGGAAGTTTAGACCAGTTCAATGCAGGTGAAGCATTAGTTAAAGGAATTGAAGTCCTTTTAAATTATGATGTATTGCGAAACAGCAGCAGTAAATTAAAATTACCGTTAACATTTTCCTATACCTTAACAGATGCCAGATTCCAGTCGAGTTTTGAAAGTGACGATATTTTTGGTGAGGTAACTGATGGTGACCAGATTCCCTACATTGCAAAAAACCAATTTAATGTTACGGCAGCATTGGAAAATTCAGTATTTAATATAAGTTTAAGCGGCAGATATACAGATGCTTTTCGCACCGAATCCGGTACCGGGACAATTCCTCAGGAATTTGAAGTGGGCAGCAATTTTATAGTGGATTTTGCGGCTAGGTATTTTTATTCGCCTAGGGTAACGGTTTTCACTAATGTTTTGAATGTATTGGATTCTCAATATGAAGTCGCCAGATTACCTGCTGGGCTAAGACCCGGAGCCCCATTTATGGTCAATGCCGGAATAGGATATTCTTTTTAAGTTTGAGTGTTTTTTGTTAATTAGTCGAAAGCTGTGTAAAATAAAAAATACACAGCTTTTTTTTGAATTTGTTTAAACCACTTCATTCTGTAAACATCCCCTTGAATATTCAAATTTCTTCCAATTGATTTCCGGACTCTGCAAATTCCCTAATCATTTGATTTCGTTTTACCAGAAATCCTGTCATATACCTTTTTAAAAATAACCTATCTGCCAGTTTGCCCAAAATGCCGCAAGGCGATACATAGTCAAATATATCTGTCATTAAAGTTCCCTCTGCAGTGTCTTTAAAATGATGTTCGTGCTTAAAGCTTCTGAAAGCCCCGGAAACCATTTCATCGGCAAAATAGTGAGGACGATTAAATTCCGTAATCTTAGAAGTTAGCTTATGGTAAACCCCAAAATGTTTTGCCCGCCAGGTCACCGTTTCGTTTAATTCCATTAGTCCGGAGGTTTTTCCTGCTATAGCTGTTTCCCCGGTATGCCTTGTGGATACTTTATGAAGTTCTATGCTTCTGGAAAGATCAAAAACCAGTACCCGGTCTGCTTTTATTTCCGTCTGCAATTCAATTCTGGGCATTGGGTATATATTTTATCTGGTTTAATGATAAACCGAAAATATTTTTGTGGCCTCGTTATGTGCCGATTCAAAAGAAAGCCACGACACGTTGGTATCTGCTTTTTTTGCGGTAAAATAAGATAGCATTTTCTCTGTGGGCATATTACCGGTGAGTTCGTCTTTTGCCATAGGACATCCGCCAAAACCCTGTATTGCGCCATCAAAACGCCTGCACCCGGCTTTATAGGCAGCATCTATTTTTTCATGCCATTTAGCAGGTGTGGTATGCAAGTGAGCCCCAAATTCCACCTGAGGAAAAGCAGGGATCAAATTTTGAAATAAATAAGAGATAATATCCGGTGTGGAAGAACCCACGGTATCTGAAAGCGAAAGTATTTTTACACCCATAGCTGCTAGTTTTTCTGTCCATTCCCCAACTATCTCCACATTCCACGGGTCCCCATACGGATTTCCAAAACCCATGGACAAATAAGCAACCACTTCTTTATCGTTTGCAGCGGCAAGCTCTAAAATTTCCTGCAGGATAACCATAGACTCTGCAATGGTTTTATGGGTATTGCGCATCTGGAAATTCTCGGAAATGGAGAATGGGTACCCCAGATATTTAATAGGCGCATACTTTACTGCTTCTTCAGCACCCCTTGTGTTTGCAACAATGGCGAGCAGCTTGCTTTCGGTTTTTGAAAGATCTAATCGGGAGAGTACTTCTGCCGTATCCACCATTTGTGGTATTGCCTTGGCGGAAACAAAACTGCCAAAATCGATGGTATCAAAACCACAGCGCAAAAGCGATTGAATGTATTGCACCTTCCGGTCCGTAGGAATAAATGCCCGGATACCTTGCATAGCATCCCTGGGGCATTCAATTATTTTTACTTTTTCCGTCATACACTAAGCAATATCCTATGTCTTTATTGTGTCCTGTAAAAATACAATTTCTTTATGGAAGTAGCAGGAAAATTGCAATACCCACAAAAACGATTATTTGCATGACTTTAAAAAACTGCCCTGCACCCTTTTGTCCCCGTAAAAAAGAAGAAACCCTTCCGGAAAGCAATGCAATTGCTGAGAAAATAAAAAAGGAAATCCCCATAAACATCAAACCCAGCACATAAAACTGAATGATGGTATTCCCTTCTTTGTCCCACAAAAAAGCCGGAAAAAAAACCAGAAAAAACAAACTCACCTTTGGGTTGAGAATATTCATAAGCACTCCCTGCTTAAACAACTGCAAATGGGATTTTTTAACCGAGGTATCTGCAGAAAGATGTAACGTATTCCCCGCTTTCCATACCTGATACGCCAGATAGAGCAAATAAACCGCACCGGCAATCTTCAATATTAGAAAAAGCACTTCTGAGGTCATTATAATCGCCGAAATGCCAAAAGCAACCAGGGTAGTATGCAAAATACATCCGGTAATCAATCCTGCTGTAGTGGCGATTCCGTAAGAACTGCCGTTGGTTATACTCTGTGTTAACACATAGATATTATCAGGTCCCGGCGTTATCGCAAGTGCCATACTGGCTATACAAAAGGAGAGGAGGATTTCTATCATTTTTTGTTACTTGCTTAATTCGTGATTTTTTGATTTGTTGATTCTGTGGATGCTATGGATTCTATGGATACTGTGGATGCTATGGATACTGTTGATACTGTTGATACTTTAGTTGCTGTCAATTCTTTGATGATTAATAAGTAAAAAAAACACTGTGTCTTGTCCTAGAAAAAGTATACAGTTTTGTTAAGCAGATTTTTGTTTTAAATTATACATTTGATCAGGTGTTTTTAAGTTGATTCCCCAGTGAGGTCTCATTTTATTATATATTTTTATTGATTGCTCTGTAATGATTT
>JBGTDF010000148.1:0-13641 GCA_041748455.1 Planktosalinus sp. | reverse complement strand
CCCATACTGCTTATATTTATCACATGACCGGTTGCAGGCATAAATGGCAACACAGCCTTTATAAGGTTTACCACGCCAAATACATTTACATTATAAATATCCTGCCACATCGCTGCAGTAATATCTTTAAATGGCGCATGAATAAGCTTTCCTGAATTGTTGATGAGAATGTCCACCTGTTGCCAATTATCTTTTATATACTTTACTGCCTGATCTATGCCGTCAGAAAGTGTTATGTCACAAGAAAAGGTTTTTATATTCTTTAGTTGAAGATCTGCACAGGGCTTATCATTTCTGGAAAGCGCCAAAACCTGATGTCCTGCAGCAGCAAATTGTTTTGCAAGTTCGAGTCCTATTCCCCTGCTGGTTCCTGTAATTAAAACATTCTTTTTCATAGCATTTAAAGATAAAAAAATCCCGTTAATCACGGCAACACTAGCGCAAAAAACGGGAAATTATATAGGTATTGAATTCGGTTTACACAAACATGGTCACCGGGTTTTCAATATATTGTTTTAAAGTTTGCAAATAAGCAGCTCCCGTTGCACCATCTACCGTGCGGTGATCACAGGCCAAAGTTACAACCATGGTATTTCCAACTACAATCTGACCCTTTTTAACCACCGGTTTTTCCACAATTGCCCCTACAGATAATATAGCTGAATTAGGCTGGTTGATGATAGATGTAAATTCTCTAATACCAAACATCCCCAGATTGGAAACCGTGAAGGTACTTCCTTCCATTTCTTCGGGTTTTAGTTTTTTGTCCCTGGCTCTTCCAGCCAATTCTTTTACATGCGCCCCAATTTGAGAGAAACTCATTTGATCGGCAAATTTAAGCACGGGAACTAAGAGTCCATCTTCTACAGCTACTGCTATTCCTATGTGAATATGCTTTGCAATACGGGTCGCTTCTGTGGTCCATTGTGTATTTACACTTGGATGTTTGCGCAATGCCATGGCACACGCCTTAACAATCATATCGTTAAAGGATATTTTATGGTCTGAAGTTTCATTAATTGCTACCCTCGCTGCGATGGCATTATCCATATCCATTTCCATGGTCAGGTAATAATGTGGTGCGGTAAATTTAGATTCGCCAAGACGTTTTGCAATGGTTTTACGCATTTGTGAATTCTTGACTTCCTCAAAACTTTCTGTGCCTACCGGCGTATATGCATGACCTCCTGAGGAAAGCGGCTGGAAATTCTCAATATCTTTCTTTACAATCCTGCCCAAGTCTCCTGAACCTTGCACATGCTCCAGATTAATACCTTTTTCTTCTGCCAGTTTTCTTGCCAAAGGGGAAACAAATATTCTTCCTCCTGAAGTTTTAGTAGCAGGTTGTGGTGTTGCTGTTTTATCAGAAGTGGGTTTTGAAGTTTCTTTTACTTCCTTTGCATCCTTAGATGTTTCTTCTTCGGAAGTATCTTCTTCTGAAGTTTCACTTTCTTCACTTGCGCCATCAGAGCTGTAGCTTTCCAAAATCCCGGAAACATCGGTGCCTTTAGGGCCGATGATTGCAAGAATAGAATCCACAGGTGCTGAATCGCCTTCCTGAATTCCTATTTTTAGAAGTGTCCCGCTACTGAAGGATTCAAATTCCATGGTAGCTTTATCGGTTTCGATTTCAGCAAGAATATCTCCTTCAGCCACTTTATCGCCTTCTTTTTTCAACCATGTTGCCACAGTACCTTCAGTCATTGTATCACTAAGGCGTGGCATTTTTATTATTTCAACACCTTCAGGGATATCTGCTTTTTTAGCAGATTCTTTTACCGGTGCTTTTTCTTTTTTATCAGAAGCTTTGGAATCTGTTGAAGTTTTCTCTTTCGTTTCTTCTTCTTTCTCTGAATCTTTTACAGACTCCTTTTCCTCCCCTCCTTTGGAGGGGCTGGGGGAGGATTCCGGTTTTTTATCTCTTTTTATCAAATCAGATATATCTTCCCCTTTTTCGCCAATAATAGCTAACAAGGTATCTACAGGAGCGGTTTCGCCTTCTTGAATACCGATATGCAGAAGAATACCTTCCGAAAAGGATTCAAATTCCATCGTTGCTTTATCAGTTTCTATTTCTGCAAGGATATCTCCTTCTGAAACTTTATCCCCTACTTTTTTAAGCCATTTTGCAACAACACCTTCTTCCATGGTGTCGCTAAGTCTTGGCATATTGATTACTTCTGCCATAGTTATTCGGGTTTATGGGCTATAAATGGATAATCTTCTTGTTCATACACCACATCATACATCACATTCTTTTCAGGGAACGGTGATTCTTCCGCAAATTTTTCACATTCGGCAACACGGTCTTTTACGCGTTTGTCGATAGTGTCTATTTCTTTTTGCGTGGCATATTTCTTTTCTTTTATAACATCCAAAATCTGTGTGATTGGATCTATTTTCATATACTCGCTTACCTCATCTTTAGTGCGGTATAATTGTGCATCACTCATGGAATGCCCACGGTAACGGTATGTTTTTAATTCCAAAAATGTAGGTCCGTCCCCTTTTCTTGCTCTTTTAATGGCGACATCCATTGCTTCGGCAACTTTCACCGGGTTCATAGCGTCTACTGAGCTGCTCGGCATATCATAGCCTAAACCAAGTTTCCAGATTTCTGTGTGGTTTGCTGTTCTCGCAACCGAAGTCCCCATGGCATACCCATTATTTTCCACACAAAAAACCACCGGTAATTTCCAAAGCATAGCCATATTGAAAGCTTCGTGCAACGAACCTTGACGAGCTGCACCGTCCCCAAAAAAAGTCAGGGTTACTGCATCCCTTTTGAAATATTTATCAGCAAAAGCAAGTCCGGCACCTAATGGAATTTGTCCTCCAACGATACCATGACCACCATAAAATCGGTGTTCTTTGGAAAAAATGTGCATAGAACCTCCAAGTCCTTGCGAAGTTCCTGTAGCTTTTCCATACAATTCAGCCATTACCCTTTTAGGGTCAACTCCCATCCCAATAGGTTGCACGTGATTTCTGTAAGCAGTGATCATTTTATCTTTGGTAAGGTCCATAACGTGCAGGGACCCTGCGAGAATTGCTTCCTGCCCATTGAATAAATGTAGAAAACCACGCACTTTTTGTTGTATATAAACTTGCGCTAATTTGTCTTCAAATTTGCGCCAGAAGAGCATTTCTTCATACCAGTTAAGGTAGGTTTGCTTAGTTATTTTTTTCATATAAATTTTTTCGCAGCAGCGAAAATCATTTTAGGTAAAACAATACATTTCCCTGTTTATAAAAAAATAGGAAAAGCAAAAATACTACTTTAGTTAGGAATAGGAAAGGGCATTGTATTAAAAAGTTTAAGGTTTAAAGTTTAAGGTTCAAAGTTAAAATTGACGGATGACCGATGACCGATGACGTGTTACTGAACACTGCTACTGAACACTAATATGTACAACCTAAAGCCTACCCTTTACAACCTAAAACCTCTACAAATAGCTTTGGTCAAAAATCAAAGGCAACAGTGCTTTTATGGAATCTACTTTCACAACTTTTCCTTTTTCACCCATAAAATAGATGGCAATGGGCTGGTTTTGCTTGAGTTCATATTCAGCTATAACCTGCCTGCAGGAGCCGCAAGGGGGTGTGGGAACCCTGAGTATATGATTATCTGATTGTGCACTTAATGCCATTGTGGTAATTTTTGCATCCGGATAATTAGAACCTGCGTGAAAGATTGCGACACGCTCTGCACAAAGACCTGATGGGTAAGCGGCGTTCTCCTGATTGTTTCCTGTAACAATCTGACCTTCTTCCAACAATATTGCAGTACCGACTTTAAATTTAGAGTAGGGAGCATAAGCATTCTCTCTTGCTGTCACTGCAGCTTTCATCAAATTTTGAATGTCTTCAGAGAGCTCTTCCAGACTTTCATACACCTGCAAAGTACAGGTTATATCTATTTGTTCCATAGTGATTGTATTTTTAATATTTCGGCATAACCTTACAGGCAGCTATCTGTGAAAACATACCGTAATATAGACAATTTATCAGAACTCATCTTGACTTTTTTGATTGAAGTGAAAATTAGCTATTTTGAGTTTGATTGAAGGCTTTTTAGAGTTGCATAGCAGAGCTACGGAAGGAGAAAAAGACAAAAAGCAGGCTCAAAAGAGCAATTTTTTAACCAATTGAAAAAAGTCAAGATGAGTTCTCAGACAAAAAATCCCGACTTGACAATTATCAGGACGGGATTTAAATTATTTATTTTGAGAATATTAATATTCAGAATACTCGTCATCCCCAAAATTAAAGGTCAACCCAAAACGAAGGGTCCCTTCTAATGGACTTCTTACTTGTGAGGTAGAGAATAAATAAGACACATCAATGTTGATAGTGGTATATTTAAATCCGGCACCTATACCTAAAAATTTCCTGGAACCTTTTTCTTCACTTTCATTGAAATACCCGGTTCTAAGGGAGAAGGAATCCTGATAGACATACTCCACACCCAAAGCCCATGTAAATTCTTTTAATTCTTCACTAAACCCATCTGGTGCATCTCCAAATGATTGAAAAACCCCTTTAAAGAAAGAAACATTATCATCTTGTCCCCTAAGCACCTCCCCAAAAGTAGGAGAATTAGGGTCCCTGTCTCTTACCGGTGGTGTTGGCACTAAAAGTTTGTTGACTTCTGCAGTTACCCCAATTCTATTGAAAGCATCCAGGATGAAATCAAATCCACCCCCAAGTCTTAAATTTGTAGGCAGGAAATTTTCCTGTCCCACTTCGTCATATTTGATTTTCGGTCCAAGATTGGAAATATTAAATCCTGCTCTCCACCTTCCGTCAAAATCGTTGTAGGCTTCTTCTTCACTTTGGTAATAACCTGCAACATCCACAGCAAAAGAACTTCCTGCGGTTGCATCTTCATCAGCTACCTGTAATTTCAAATCAGAGCGCAAATAACGACCGGCAACAGCCATTGAGAAACGCTCACTTAAACGCAACGAGTAAGAAACATCAAAGGTTAACTCATTGGGACTTTGTATCAGTGGGATTTGTTCCGGTGTATCCCGTAACTCTATATCCCCAAGACTAAAATAACGAAAACTTGCTGCAACTGCACTACGCTCATTTAAGCGATTAAAGTATGTTACATTTCCTAAAAATATATCGTTGACTAATTGACTTAAATAAGGAGTATAAGTAACCCCAATTCCTTGTTTTGCCTCAGAAAAGGCATATTTAGCAGGGTTCCATTGTTGTGAAAAAGCATCCACTGAAGTTGCTACCCCCATATCCCCCATACCTGCTGCTCGTGCATCTGCTGCAATTAATACAAATGGAACTGCTGTTGTAATAACCCTTCTTGGCTCTTCCTGCGCTTTTACATTAACAGCAACCATTACTAATAATGCGGAAACAATGATTTTCTTCATAAAATGTTAATTTTGGACAAATATAAATTTAATTTTTATAGGATAACTAATTTTTCAAATTTTTCAACTTTCTTGTTAGTTAACGTTGATTTTACAGTTAACTTATATACATACACTCCTTTTCCTATGCGGTCCCCAAAATCATCCCTTCCATCCCAAACTATATCGCGGGACAAAAACCCATCGGTATTGATGATTTGATTTTGGGTCCACACAATTTTTCCGGTAACGGTAAATACCTGTACCTGTATTTCCAGTGGTTCAAACGGACGGTTATGGTTAAACCAGAATTCGGTATAATTTACAAATGGATTAGGATAATTTAAAACCCTTTCAATTTTTAATTCATCACTTCCGGCAACGATAAATTGTATTTCTGCAGTAGAAGAATTGTTATAAACATCCCATGCTTTTAAGGTCAGGGTGTGCAATCCTTCTTCTAAATCCCGCAAACGATAGTTTAATGATCCTTTTGTAAAATCATCTACTTCTGCTTGGTAATAATCATTCAAGATAAACGGATTTGTCTCATCCCCGTCTATAATAGCAACAATATCATGGCCTATTCCACTGGCTGTATTGATTCCATTTTCATCTTCCAATTTTGCAATTAATATGGGTGAATTATTTGTTATACCACCGGAAACAAAACTTTCATCATTCATAAAAAGACGTATTTGTGGCCCGATATTATCTTCAGGGGCATTTTCATTCAGCCCTCCCACAAGTATGGTTTCATTAGCCCCGGCTTGATCTTCTAAAGCCTGATTTCTCTTGGAATAGAGACTAACACGTCCGGGACCTACCGGAATTGCTATATCCCGGGGAACTACAAATTCAAATTCAAAGCGCCCGTTGGTAACGGATGCCTGCCCATTGAAGATACCCTCACCCAGGGTCTCAAAGTCCATTATGATTAATCCGTTAGCATCACTTGTCCCATCATTACCCAATGTTTGCCTTTGCACCCTTTTGTCAAAAACTTTTGCTTCCAAAACACCATTATAACCCGGTAAGAGATTGCCATTTTGATCGACGACTTCCCCGCCAAATTTTACACGACTTAACGCTTTTAATGTATCTGTAGCCTGCCCTAAAGGAACATCATTTAAAGTAGTTAAACGCACTTCCAATTTTGGAAATGCCAACTCCATAGCAGGATCCCCAATGTAAAAGATGACCCTTCTTAATTCATTATTAATTATATTTTTGGTTCGTCTTACCGCTTCCGCAGGAGGTATAAAATCAGGCAGACCATATCCATACAAGTTAGAAGCAAGGGTGTCATTAAATTCCCTTCCTAAAGTTACCCCTATAGCCCTGGTAGTGGATATTAAAGATATGGCACCACCTTCCCGGTTCCAATAGGTAAACTCGCCGGCAGTAGGCCGCAATGGATTGTCAAACCTGCTAAACTCGCAGGTCACTGTCACAAAAAGCGGGTAGCGGTTTTTATTCCTCAAATTTTGAACACTGCTTTTAGTAACAATAAATTCACTTGCAAGCCCATCCTCGCCACCGTGGCCAAAATAATTCATTACTAATGCCCCCACATCAATGGCATTATTTATTGCTTCATTAACCTTTGGATATCGATTGCCCCCTGCAGAGGTTTCCTGCTGGTAGGAGTCACTATGAATTTTTATGACATTCACAAATGGTTTTTGGGAGGCAATTTCATCCCCTAGTTCATCTAATCGAAACTGCAAGGTGGCATCACTGTTAGTATCAGCATCATCAGAAATAAGCACAAAATTATTCCTCCAGTTTCCATAAGAGTTTACAGATGCATAGTCTATTACTTTATTTACCATGGCATTTGCAAGGGAAACATTGTCTGCTAATATGCGACCTATTGCAATATCCAGCCTGTCTGAACTTGCCATACTTCCTTCACTGGCATCCATCATGCCAAAGAAATCATCAGACATATAGGTATTCAATGCAGAAATTACATTCTCACTATACCTGTGGTAAGTGGGCACCATATTATTGTTGCCCTGCAGCCTGTTTTTGTAGTCCACAGATGTGTCCCCAAAAAGGCACAAATATTTTATTCTATTATCCGGTGAAGAGGCATTGTCATAAATATACTTTACAAAATTTCTTATTGCGGCAATATCTTGTTTGCCGGTGCTGAATTCATTATAAATTTTATCGGTAGTAACCACTTTAACCCGAAGGCCTGACAAATTTTTATGGTGGTTTGCTAAACGCAAGGCAGGTTGCAACAGGAATGGGGGAGCCACAATCAAATAATCTATATCCTGAAAATTACCTTGTTCATTAAGAAATATGGTTCCCTTTAAATTTTGATTTGCAATATTTGATGGTGTTACCCTTACCGGCACATAATAATCTGATGGATTTACGGCAACATATTTTCTAATTTCCCCTAACTGGGCTTTAAAGGCAATTGTATTTGAAGTGTTTTCGTTGGTTATTTTTGAGATGGTTCCTTTATTGGTAACATCCCAAACCTCAGAAAACTGGGCAGCATTGTTAATTTGATACTCGCCAACCCCGAACAAGCCTGCAGCAGCAGCATATTTGAAAAGAAGCTGTGAACCGGTTCCGGCAAGTTGCCTTAACGCATTAATGCTTATATAATCTAAATAGGCATTACTGGCAGGGTTTCCTGAATTATTGTAAGCTAGATTTACGCTGACTGTTTCTGAAGAAGCATTTACATCCCCGGTAAAAGATCTGCTGGATGCTAAATTTATGGTTGTTGTTGTGCTAAAATTTAATGTGGATTGCGGTTGTCCGTTAACAGAAATTGCCATAGAAGTATTTACTTCTGAAGTTGCAATGGCAAGTACCTTAACTTCCATAGGCTGCCCGGCAACAATATTAGGGAATAAAAAATCAAATGTTTGGTCATTATTAATATCAAATCTATTGCTAAACCATCTTCTACCTACTAAAGTCGGGTTATTTTCATCCAATTCAAAAAATTGATAATCGTTAAATTGTGTAATGGTAGTTGTGGGATTTCCTGAAGGTTCATTATAGGGAACAATACGATTTCCATTTTGACCATCGGCGGTTATAAAATAATAAGTATTGTCATCATAGAGGTTTATATTTGTATTACTTTCCTGGTTAAACTGTTGTGTTTCGCCATAAAAAAGTATAAAATCTCCTGAATCAAAAGAACCATCTTCTTCTCCTATTACTTGTATCGCATTTTCTGAAAGGTCAAACTCAGTATTGTCACTATTTAATAAAGGAAGCATATTACCTCCATTACCATATATTTTGAGCTTTCTGGGATCCAGATTATTTACATCCATTCCCAAACTATTTAAAAAATTTCTGTCTAATCTATGAACACCTGTTTTTTCAATTTTAAAGCGATACCAATTTCCGGATCTTAAAAGAGAATTTGTTAGACCAATATTCCTGTTAGATACAGAGGCAGACTTTGTATAAGAAATATCAAAGGAAATAACCTTCCTGTACACACCATTTTGATTTATAATAGGTGTTAGGGTCAATGAAGTATAAATAATATCCCTTCCCAGATTGCTTGAAATAGAATATTGAACCTCTCGAGGCAAAATGGAAATATCCATCCCCTGAATATTAGTGGTAGTAACATTTTCAAAAACGATATTGGAAAGAACAACAGACGTGGGATTAGCATAACCATCATCTACCCATTGCTCCACATATTTATTATCTTCCAGTGTAAAAAACATATTGGTTTTTAAAACACTTGATCTCTGACCGGCCATAGCAGATTCTGACATAGAAGATGTTTCTTCCCAGTTTAAATGTACCCGCCTTGTTTGGCTAAAAACAAAGGAAAAAGAAAATAAAAGAAAATAAAGGAAAACCGTTCTCATCATTACAGAATTTTAACGTGAATTTATAACACTTAGTATAAAAAACATTTTACAGCAATCAATTTATTTTTTATAATAATAAAAAAAAAATTACGTTAATTTGCAGCAAATTTAGGTAGCAGTAATTTAACCAACTATATAATATTTAAAATAATATTGCAATTTTATCGTTAATTACTATATTGCAAGCCCAATATTTTCTTAACAGAAGCCATGAATATGAGAAAAACCTTAGTAATAAGATTACTAGTAGTCGCTGTAATAAGCACTTTAATTTTTAGTTGTAATAAATCAAGAAATTACAAAGACAGTTCTAGAGCCACTGGTTGGAAACTTAATGACAAAGATGGTGGTTTCCAGTATAACCCTAAAGCAAAGGAACAGGAAACTGGTCCGGGTCTTGTTTTTGTGGAAGGCGGTACTTTTACTATGGGGCGTGTTCAAGACGACCCTATGCGTGATTGGAACAATACCCCTACGCAACAACACATCCAGTCATTTTATATGGATGAAACCGAAGTAACTAATTTAATGTATTTAGAATACTTAGATTGGACAAAAAAAGTTTTTCCTCCTGAAGATGAAAATTACCGCAGAATATACAACGGCGTTCTACCAGACACTCTTGTGTGGAGAAATCGTTTAGGTTTTAATGAAGTAATGACAAATAATTATTTGCGACACCCTGCCTATGCAGAATATCCTGTTGTGGGTGTTAGCTGGATACAAGCAGTAGAATTTTCAAAATGGCGAACTGATCGTGTAAATGAATTTATTCTTGAAGAAGAAGGATACACTAAAAGAGGAGCCCGCATTAGTGATGTTGACGCAAATACTACTTTCAATACGTATACTTATTTAAACAGCCCTGAAAATGCATATGGAGGGAACGCCGAAATCACACAAGGTGGTAAAACTTCAGAACGCAAAGTAGACAGGGACAGTACAGGATTATATGTGCAATTAAAAGATGGTTTATTACTACCTGATTATCGTTTGCCTACAGAAGCAGAATGGGAGTATGCAGCTTTGGGACTGGGTAGTTTAAGAAGTTATAATGTTTACAGAGGAAAGAAAAAATATCCTTGGGATGGTCAGTACACCAGATCCGGAAAGCGTAAAACCAGAGGAGATCAAATGGCTAACTTTAAACAAGGAAAAGGAGATTATGGCGGAATTGCAGGATGGAGTGATGATGGTGCAGATATAACAGCTCCCGTAAAATCGTATCAACCAAATGATTTTGGCTTGTATGATATGGCAGGAAATGTTGCCGAATGGGTAGCTGACGTTTACAGACCTATTATTGACGACCAGTTTAATGATTTCAATTATTTCCGTGGAAATATTTACACTAAAAATGCCATTGGCGAAGACGGAAAAGTGCAGATAGTTACTTCAGCAGATATTGTTTATGATACGCTTAGTAACGGTCAAATTGTAGCTAGAAACCTTCCGGGTGAAATACTTCAGATTCCGGTTACAGACGAAGACACCTATCTTAGAACCAATTTTTCAGACAGCGATAACAGAAACTTTAGGGATGGAGACAGAAGGTCTTCCAGAAGCTTTCAGGCATTTAATGAATTTGATGACGAAGAAGATTCAGCATCCAGTTTAATGTACAATTCTCCTCGTCATTCCGTACAAACAGATAGTTTAGGAAACTTAGACCGTCAATATGACCAAGCTAATGATAGAACAACGTTAATCAACGACCAGGTTAGAGTATACAAAGGTGGTTCTTGGAGAGATAGAAATTACTGGCTGGATCCTGCACAAAGACGTTACTTCCCTCAGGATATGGCAACAGATTACATTGGATTTAGAAATGCAATGTCCAGAGTGGGATCAAAATCCCAAAAAGGAAAAAGACCTAGAAATTAATTAATTTTTTTAAAGTATAAAGCCCTGTCCGATGTTCGGTTTCAGGGCTTTTTTTATACCTTTATTTTATGACAACAGAACATCTTCACAAAATATTTTTAAAACATCCACAAATTTCTACAGATAGCAGAAAAATCACTGTGGGTTCTATATTCTTTGCTTTAAGAGGTGACAATTTTGATGGGAATACCTTTGCATTAAAAGCCATAAATGATGGTGCTGCATATGCTGTGATCGACAATGTGGATTACCATATGGAAAATGAAAAAACAATCTTAGTAGTGGACTCTTTAATAGCGTTACAAGAATTAGCAACTTATCACAGAAATTACTTAGGAATACCTATTCTGGCATTAACCGGCAGTAACGGCAAAACCACAACCAAAGAATTAATTCTTGCTGTGCTTCAGCAAAATTTTAAAACGATAGCAACTGTCGGTAATCTTAACAATCATATTGGTGTACCACTTACGCTACTTGCTATGCAAGATCAAACAGAAATAGGTATTGTGGAAATGGGCGCAAACCACGCCGGGGAAATAGACTTCTTATGTAATATAGCAAATCCTGATTATGGATATATCACCAACTTTGGCAAAGCGCATTTAGAAGGTTTTGGGAGTTTGGAAGGAGTTATAGAGGCCAAAACAGAACTTTATAGAAGTCTAAGTGCTAATAAAAAGAATGTATTTGTAAATGCAAATGACCCTATTCAATTAGAGAAAACCAAAGGCATGAAAACATTTTCCTTTGGTACTAAAAATACAGAAAGTGATGTACAGTATGAATTAATAGATGCCAATCCATATATCAGAATAAAATCATCTGATATGTTAATATCAAGTAGTCTGATTGGTGCATATAACACCACAAATATTGCTGCTGCAATTGCTATTGGAATATATTTTGAGGTCCCGATTGAAGCAATAATAAAAGGAATTAAAAATTACACTCCCACTAACAACAGATCCCAAATAATAAACAAGAACAGCAATACCATAATTTTAGACGCATATAATGCAAACCCCAGCAGTATGCTGGCTGCAATTGAAAATTTTAAACAACTGCAAGCAATAAATAAAGTACTTTTTTTAGGAGATATGTTTGAATTGGGGAAGGATGCTGAAATGGAACATCAGAACATTGTAAATTTTGTTACAAATTATGATTTTACAAGTATTTATTTTATTGGAAAAAACTTTTATAAGACAAATGTACCAATCGGAAAAGCAATAAAATTTGAAACATTTGAAGATGCAAAAATACAAGTAGCAGATCTTAAAATAAGCAATAGCTCTATTTTAATAAAAGGCTCCCGCGGAATGGCTTTGGAGCGGTTACTTGAAATCTTATAAGTTTTTCTTAAAAATATGTGGGTCATACTGGATTCGAACTCTCTATGTATTAAGCTGTTTTTCAGTTATTTATGGCGGTGTTGTTTAGATGACTCACAAATAGCTCACATTACTATCAATACATTTTGGTTTAGATTAACTATCGAACTGTTAAGTATAAATATACAAAATTTACATTTTTAATCAAAGTAAAACTAATTGAATTTATACTTATTTAATCGATAATAAACTCCTCTACCAGCTCCTTTTTAATTCCCGTGAAACTTGCAAATTCTTCTGTTGTGACGAATTGGTGTGGTTCTTTGTTTAGGTACTCTCTGATTTTGGACAAGAGGTTCCGGGCGTGTCTTTCACTCTTGCCGGTGATACGCTGAATATCTTTTGGGTAAATACATATTCTTTTTGAATACCTCATACTTTATCTATGCTTCATCTACCCTTCAAAGATACACCATCGTAGGGGGTTAATCAATGTTTTAAGCGGTTGTGGTGGTGTTTTTTTGTGGGGTGGACTATCGTTTCATCTGTTTTGGTTTGATTTGGTATTTGCGGTTAAAATGGTCTGTTTCGGAAAAGGTGGTTGATTACGGAAATGGGGTTCTTTGGGTGGTGATGTGTGCTTATACTTTTGGGTTTTATTAATCAAAAAATCGAATAGTTATGGCAAGACAGACCGGAATTATCAGGTTGAAAGGTACCATTGGAGGTGTTACCTTTTACAAGACCACCGACGGGCATTTGGCTCGTGAAAAAGGTGGCGTGGACAAAAACCGAATTGCCAACGACCCGGCGTTTCAAAGAACCCGTGAAAATGGAGCTGAATTTGGACGTGCCGGTGCCGGTGGTAAATTGGTGAGAAAGGCCATTCGTTTGCTGTTGCAGAATGCAAAGGACAAACGAGTGACCAGCAGATTGACAAGATCACTTGTGAGAGTGATCAAGACGGACCCCGTCAATGAGCGTGGTTTGAGAACCATCCCGGATGGGGATATGGGATTGATCAATGGGTTGTAAATCGTCAGCAAAAAGTGGACTACTTTAGACTATAATTAAGAGAGTGTTTTCAAAATCACTAAATTTGAATAACTATGAAAACACCAAAGAAACAAACCACTGAAAACTACATTAAAGAAATCCGCAGAAAGACAA
>JBGTDF010000147.1:0-1819 GCA_041748455.1 Planktosalinus sp. | reverse complement strand
AAAGAATATTGTATTTGTTTATTAATATTCTTTACTTTTAACTTCTAACCAATTAAACTTCAATTTTATGGAAACAAAAATTTCGACAAAATTTATTGTAGAATTAGTAGGCACGTTCTCCCTGGTTTTTTTTGGATGTGGTGCCGCTGCTGTATCAGGAGCTGACACTCTTGCCGATTTATCAGGCTTGGGTCTTTTAGGTATCTCGTTTGCTTTTGGTCTTGCGGTTGTCGTGATGGCTTATGCAATTGGCGGTATTTCAGGTTGTCATATTAATCCTGCAATTACAATAGCTATGTTAACCGCCGGAAAAATAACACTAAAGGATGCTGTTATTTACATTATTGCCCAATTGATTGGTGCTGCACTGGCAGCATTTGTTTTAATGCAAATTTTGATGGGTATGTCTGGTTTTGAAATGGGGGAATATGCTTTGGGCTCCAATGGCTGGGGCGCTGAATATCAAAATGGATTTAACACTACTTCTGCTTTTATTACCGAAGCTGTTCTTACCTTTTTGTTTCTATTTGTGATTTTTGCCACAACATCTAAATGGGGAAACAGCACTATGGCCGGTTTGGCCATCGGTCTTTCCCTGGTTTTGATTCACCTTGTCGCGATACCTATTACCGGAACATCAGTAAACCCGGCGCGTAGTTTTGGTCCGGCTGTTTTTGCCGGTGGTGCAGCTCTTTCCCAACTTTGGCTATTTATCGTAGCCCCACTCACGGGAGGTATTCTGGCTGCATTATTCTGGAAGGCTATAGAAAAATAATATAAAAAAAAATGCTGTTCTTAATTGAACAGCATTTTTTCTTTATAGGTGAGTGAAAATTATTTCAACTTTTTCTTCACTTCCACTTCCTGGAATCCTTCAATGATATCGCCAATTTCCAGGTCGTTATAATTATTGACTTGTATTCCACAGTCATATCCTTTGGAAACTTCTTTTACATCGTCCTTAAATCGTTTTAAAGAGGAAAGGGTTCCGGTGTAGATAACCACACCCTCGCGAATTAAACGAATACCGGCGCTTTTGATGATTTTCCCACTGGTGACCATACATCCTGCAATGGTCCCTATTTTGGATATTTTGAATGTTTCCCTTACTTCTGCCGTTCCGGTAATTTCTTCTTTCATTTCCGGCGAAAGCATTCCTTCCATAGCATCTTTCAGGTCATTGATAGCGTCATAAATAATGGAGTACAATCTGATGTCGATTTCTTCCTTATCTGCAATCTGCCTTGCATTACCCATTGGCCTTACATTAAACCCGATGATTACCGCATCAGAAGCAGAGGCTAACAATACATCACTTTCAGTAATGGGCCCTACGGCTTTATGTATGATATTGATTTGTATTTCTTCGGTGGAAAGTTTCTGGAACGAGTCTGAAATCGCTTCCACAGAACCATCCACATCGGCTTTTAGGATAAGATTTAATTCCTGGAAATCCCCAAGAGCAATACGTCTTCCTATCTCGTCAAGCGTGATATGTCTTTGTGTTCTTACGGATTGTTCCCTTTGTAATTGTGTGCGTTTTGTAGCAATGGCTTTTGCCTCCCTTTCATCTTCAAAAACAGCAAATTTATCTCCTGCCTGCGGCGCACCGTCCAAACCTAAAATAGAAACCGGTGTCGATGGACCTGCAGATTTAACACTGTTGCCACGCTCATCCTGCATTGCCCTGACTTTTCCGCTATGTTGTCCTGCAAGGACAAAATTTCCAACTTTTAAGGTTCCGGCCTGTACTAATATTGTAGAAACATATCCACGGCCTTTATCCAAAAATGCCTCCACAACAGTACCTACAGCAGCC
>JBGTDF010000146.1:0-7788 GCA_041748455.1 Planktosalinus sp. | reverse complement strand
TACGTATTGTACCATAAAAACCCAATAAGAGCACCCACAAAAGCAGTGATGAAAATGGTCATCTCGCCTGTTCTGGGGATGTACATGATATTGAGGTAATCAGAAAATATGACGTTGCCGGAAACCCATGCAAAAATTCCTAAAGTCAATACGATGATCGCTGAAGAACCTGCTGCAAGGCCATCAATACCATCAGTAAGATTAGCGCCATTGGAAACGGCCGTGATGATAAAAATGACTATTGGGATAAACAGTATCCACGCATATTTTAAATAATCCTGCCCCATCCAACTGATCAAGAAGGAATAATCAAATTCATTGTTTTTCACAAACGGAATGGTGGTTACCAATGCTTTGGTTTCACTATTTGCGATTTGTTGCGGGGATAATTCCACAACCTGATAGGTTTGTTGCACAGAATCCTTATCCAGTTTTACGGTAATATCCGGGTGGAAATAGATTGTTGCACCAACCACAATTCCTAAAGCAACCTGCCCAAAGACTTTAAATTTACCCGGAAGGCCTTGTTTGTTTTTCTTGAAAATTTTAATGTAATCGTCAACAAACCCAATAATTCCCATCCATATCGTGGTGAAAATCAAAAGGATAACATAAATATTATCCAACCGCGCAAATAACAGCACCGGAATCAAGGTGGCAATGATGATTATCAAACCTCCCATAGTAGGCGTTCCGGCTTTTTCATTTTGCCCTTCGAGGCCTAAATCCCGAACGGTTTCCCCTATTTGCTTTTTCCGTAAATAGTTGATAATTTTTTTTCCGTAAATAGTTGCAATGAACAAAGAGAACATTATCGCTAAAGCAGACCGGAAGGAAATGAACTGAAAGAGTCCTGTTCCCGGTAAGTTGTAGTTTTGGTCTAAATATTCAAACAAGTAATACAGCATTGGCTATTTGTTTAGTTGTTGTAATAATTGCGTAACAGTTTCAAAATCATCAAAGTGAAATCGCTCTCCCTGAATTTCCTGATAGGTTTCATGGCCTTTTCCGGCAATGAGTATGATATCATTGGCATCTGCTAATTGACAGGCAGTTTTTATGGCTTGTTTCCTATCGGTTATCGCCATTGTTTTTTTATAGTTTTGCGGTGCTACCCCTTTTTCAATTTCTTCGATTATCGCTTCCGGATTTTCATTTCTCGGGTTGTCGCTGGTGAATATCGTTTTTGTGCTCAAGGCAGAAGCAATATTCCCCATTAAAGGGCGCTTTGTTTTATCCCTGTTTCCGCCACAGCCCACTACTGTAATAAGGGTCTCATTTCCTGTGCGGATGCTGTTTATGGTTTCCAAAACATTTTTTAATGCATCAGGGGTATGTGCATAATCCACTATGGCAGTGACATTGGCTTTGGAGATTTGGTACTGAAATCTGCCACTCACACTTTCTAAAGTGCTTATCAATCGCAATACCTCCAGTTCTTCAATTCCTAAAATTTTGGCCACACCATAGATGGCAAGTATGTTATACGCATTAAACTGGCCGATAAGTTTTGACCATACTTCATTGTTATTGATTTTCAACAGCAAACCGCTAAACTGATTTTCTAAAATTTGTGCTTTAAAATCGGCTTCTGTTTTTAAGGCGTAGGTATATTTTTTTGCCTTTGTATTCTGAAGCATTACCGGCCCGTTTTTATCGTCTTCATTTACAAGTGCAAAGGCTCTTTTGGATAAATGATCAAAAAACGCTTTTTTCACATCCCTGTATTCGGCAAAAGTTCTATGGTAATCCAAATGGTCTTGGGTAAGGTTTGTAAAAACCCCACCGGTAAAGTGAAGTGCTTCTGTTCTTTTTTGATGAATGCCGTGGGAACTCACTTCCATAAAGCAATATTCCACACCGTCCATTGCCATTTCATTGAGATAGTAATTGATGGTCAGCGAATCTGGCGTGGTGTGGGTAGCGGGATATTCCTGCTCATCCACCATAACTTTTACGGTGGAAAGCAATCCCACTTTGTAACCGGCATTTTTAAACAGTTGATACAGTAAAGTAGCTATTGTGGTTTTTCCGTTGGTTCCGGTAATTCCTATAAGTTTTACTTTTTCAGAAGGATTTCCGAAGAAATTAGAAGCCATAATGGCCAAAGCTACTTTGGCATCTTCTACCTGAACATAGGTAATACCGTTTATTATTTTTTCCGGAAGGTTTTCGCAAATAACAGCCAAAGCTCCCTGATTTACCGCATTGTTAATAAAATCGTGCCCGTCTGAAGCAGTGCCCCTGATGGCAATAAAACAGTCATTTAAGGAAACCTTTCTGGAATCAAATTCCAGGTTGTTGACAGAAACATCGGTGTTTCCAACAACAGCATTAAGCGTGACTTTATATAAAATATCCCTTAAATTCATGAAGATAGTTCCAATAAAATTTGTTTTCCTTTTTCCAGTTTTTGTCCTTCCGGAAGCGATTGTGATTTTACATTTCCGTTTCCTATCACTTTAACCTGTAATCCCATATTTTCCAGGAGGGAAACCGCATCCATCCCTGCCATTCCTTTTACATTAGGAATCACGGTATGTTTTTTTTGTGACTTTTTATAGTAACCCTCAAAATCCTTTTCTACCGAAGCTTGTAAAACTTCCAATTCGTCAACCATATCCACATTGGGTGAGTCTATATAGATTTTCTGGGCAATACTTTTAAAAACCGGCCCGGAAACATCTGCTCCATAAAAACCCGTACTCACTTTAGGTTTGTGAATAACTACTATGCAAGAATATTTAGGATCTTCCGCAGGAAAATATCCTGCAAAAGAAGAAATATACCTCGGGTTGGAACTCCAGTCAGGCATCCAGTATTCTATACGCGCAGTTCCGGTTTTTCCTGCCATGGAAAAATCAGGTGAATACAAGCTTTTTCCGGTACCTTTTATTACTATATTTTTTAAGACTTCCTGTACCTTTTTAATAGTTTCCAAAGAAGCAATCTGCGGATTTATAATTTCCTTTTCAAACGTATGTATGTCCTTGTTCCAGGCCTTGACTTGTTTGATAAAACGGGGTTTTACCATTACACCATCGTTTGCAATGGCATTGTAAAAAGTAAGGGTTTGTAATGGGGTTATGGAAACCCCATACCCATAAGCAATGGATGGCAATGCATTCCTGCTCCACCCTTTTTTATCTGCCGGATGAGGGATATATGGTTTACCTTCCCCTTTTATGGAAAGACCTATCTGGTCGTTCAGGTTCATACCTTGAAGCAACTCTACAAATCGTTGTGGGTTTTTACTGTAATTTTCATCCACTATGCGAGCAATACCGATATTTGAAGAAACCTCCATCACCCTTCCCATGGATATTTTGCCATAGCCCCCTTTTCTGGAGTCTGATATTTTTCTGCCGTAAAAAATACGAGATCCTCCGCCGGTGTCCACAATGGTCGAAGTGTCAATAACTTTATCTTCCAGGGCAGCAACAAAAGCCATTGTTTTGTATGTAGAACCAGGTTCATGAGATTCCCCTATTGCGTAGTTCAATTTTTCATAATAGGTTCCTTCCGCGCTTCTTCCCAGATTGGCAACGGCTTTGATTTCCCCTGTTTTTGTTTCCATCACGATAACAGTACCGTGGTCTGCATCATATTTTTCCAGTTGCTTTAAAAGTGCATGGTGGGCAATATCCTGAATGTTGACATTAATAGTCGAAATTACATCATACCCATCCTGTGGTTCTACCTCGTTTTCATCATAAATGGGTTTCCACTGTCCTTGCGCGATTTTTTGTTTTAAACGTCTTCCGTCAATTCCCTGAAGATATTCGGTATAAGCGCCTTCCAGACCTACACGGGTTGCATAGCCATTTTCATCAAACCTTTCATACCCTACAATCCTTTCGGCAATTTTTCCAATGGGATGTTCGCGGTAGGTACTTTGTTCGACGATAATTCCACCGCGATAAGGACCAAGATTGAACATAGGGAAGCTTTTAACTTCCATATAATCTGAATAACCAAGTTTTCGCAATACCAATAAGTACCTGTTTTTACTTGCCCTTGCATTACGAAATGTGGATTCATAATGGGAAGCGGGTTTTCCAAATTTCTTCGAAAGCGCTTCAGAAAGTGGCGTGATGTATTTTTCAAAATGTTCACTGCTCACGGTCATCGCGTCAAAGCGTATGTCATATTTAGGAACCGAAGTGGCTAGAAGGCTTCCGTCGTCTGCATAAACATTACCCCTGTTTGCCGGAATAACAAAATTTTTGGTGGTATTTACTTTAGCCAGTTCGCGGTACCTTTCCCCATCCACAAATTGAATATTGACCAACTTAAAGAGCACAGCCATCCCGAAGAGGAACATACATCCTGCAACAAAATAGAGTCGATTTAATATGTTCTTTTCCTGTGTGGCCACTTTATTCTTCTGTATTATTAATTATTCTTATTTTTTGAGGCGGATTGCTGGATGGTTTTAAGCCCTGACCTTGTAAGGAAGCAATCACTTTGCTTTCCATTTTAACTTTCATTAATGTGGAACGAACATCCACAAACTCACTGCGCAATTCTTTTACATGGGTATTGATTTTTGCTATTTCATGCACTTTTCTTTCTGCACTATGGGAACTTGATATCATCACTAATGCCAGTAAGGATAGGAAGATGATAAACTTCCAGTTTTTGAAAGCATCTTCGCTTATCAAAAATTTCCCCCTTAATATGTGATAGATTTTTTCTTTCATTATCAGATTCGTTCTGCAATACGTAATTTGGCACTTCTTGCCCTGCTGTTATCTTTTATCTCTTCCCTTGTGGGAATAATTAATGACCCCACTTTTTTAAAAGGAACATCTATATTCCCGAACATATCTTTTTCTGGTTCTCCTTCAAAAAGCCCGCTTCTTATAAAGCGTTTCACCAATCTATCCTCTAAAGAGTGGTAGGAAATAAGGCTTAACCTTCCACCGGCATCCAGCAATTCAGTTGTTTGTAACAAAAATTCTTTAAGCGCCTGTATTTCCTGATTCACTTCTATGCGAATAGCCTGGTATATTTGGGCTAAAATTTTATTCTCACGGTGCATTGGCAAAAATTTTCCCAATGCAGCTTTAAGTTGTTCACTTGTTTTAATGGGTGCTTCTTCCCTTTTTTCCACTATCACCCTAGCCATTCCTTTTGCACCTTGCAACTCGCCATAATTCCAAAAGACTTCTTTTAAATCTTTTTCACTGTAATCATTTACCACCTGATAGGCAGAAATAATACTTTTTTGGTCCATTCTCATATCCAGATCTGCTTCAAAACGCGTGGAGAAACCTCTTTCAGCAACATCAAACTGATAGGACGAAACCCCAAAATCACCCAGAATTCCATCTACTTTGGTTATTCCGTGTAAACGCAAAAAGCGTTTGATGTGCCTGAAATTTTGATGGATGAGCAAAAACCGGTGATCCTCAATGTTATTTTTTAAAGCATCTGCATCCTGATCAAAAGCAAATAATTTTCCGGTATCATCCAGGGACTCTAAAATTTTTCTTGAGTGACCCCCGCCGCCAAAAGTTACATCTACATAAATACCATTTGGCTTGATATCAAATCCGTCAACAGACTCTTTTAATAATACCGGGTTATGATACTCCATTATCCTCCTTATTTTTATCGTCCATTACTTCTTCGGCCAGATCTGCAAAATCATTTGATGCGTCTTCTATGGCTTTTTCATAGTTATCTTTATCCCAGATTTCAATGATATTTATTGCTGATGAAAGCACAAGGTCTTTCTGAATTCCTGCAAATGCGACCAGGTCTTTGGGGATCAACAGCCTTCCGGTTGTGTCCAGTTCAATTACTTTGACCCCAGCGGTAAACCTTCTTACAAAATCATTGTTTTTACGGTTAAAACGGTTGAGTTTGTTTATGTTTTCCATCATGACCTCCCACTCTTCCATAGGGTATAACTCCAGACAGGGCTGGAAAACAGCCCGTTTTAGCACAAAGCCTTTCTCCAGCATGGGAGCCAGTTGTTTTTGCAACGCTGAAGGCAGCATGACACGTCCCTTCACGTCTGCTTTGCATTCAAATGTCCCTATGAGATTGTGCATTTATAGATAATTGGTTAGAATTATATCTCCAAATATATTTATTTTTTACCACTTTTTACCACTTTTTACCACTTTGTTAATAAATTTTGGCTTTTAAGTAAAACTTTAACAGGTAGAGAGTTAGCTGTGAGGAGATACGGCTATATGTTAATTGTGAATAACTTTAAAATTGCTGAACAGATTTTTTGTAAATATTTCAAATCCATGACCCTTAAAATGAAAAATAATTTATAACATTGAAATGGTTATATTTGCGAAAGAAAAAGCTGCTCATTTTATGATTAAAAATTTAAGAAAAGAGGGGAAATTCAACTATTTTGAGATAGGGGAAGGTAAGCCAATTATCATACTTCACGGCTTAATGGGTGGATTAAGTAACTTTGATTCTGTCACAAGTTTTTTTGCCGATAAAGGATATAAAGTTATACTTCCGGAACTGCCTATATATGATATGCCCATATTAAAAACCAATGTAAAAAATATAGCAAATTACGTTAAAGACTTTATTGACTTTAAAGATTTGGGTAAAGTTATTCTCCTTGGTAACTCTTTAGGAGGCCATATTGCACTTCTTTGTGCAAAGCTATACCCTCAAAAAATGGAAGCGCTTGTCATTACCGGAAGTTCGGGGCTATATGAAAGTGCCATGGGGGAAAGCTATCCTAAAAGAGGGGATTATGAATACATTAAACTAAAAGCGCAAGGTGTTTTTTATGACCCAGAGGTAGCAACCAAGGAAATTGTGGATGAAGTATATGCTACTGTAAATGACAGAACTAAATTAATTCGCACCCTAGCAATCGCTAAAAGTGCCATACGACATAATATGGCAAAAGATTTACCAAATATGCACACCCCTACCTGTATTATCTGGGGTAAAAATGATGCTGTTACCCCTCCGGAAGTTGCTATAGAGTTTGATGAACTATTACCGGATTCTGATTTGTTCTGGATTGACAAATGTGGTCATGCTGCCATGATGGAGCATCCTGATGAATTTAATGTTCTGCTTCATAAATGGCTTACCGCAAGGGGAATCTAACAACGGAACACTTCTCATTTAATAGATGATTTTCAAATTACAAAAGCTACTATATGCATATCAAATCGGCTGAATTTTTAATGAGTAACAGTGATGTTACCAAATGTCCGGCCAATAGAATCCCGGAATATGCATTCATAGGCCGCTCTAATGTGGGTAAATCTTCACTCATAAATATGTTGATGTTACGCAAAAATTTAGCCAAAACATCAGGAAGACCCGGAAAAACCCAATTAATAAACCACTTTATAATAAACAAAAACTGGCATCTCGTAGATTTACCCGGTTATGGTTATGCCCGTGTTTCCAAAAGCAGCAAAAAAACCTTTCAAAAATTTATTACCGATTATTTTTTACAACGGGAACAGTTGGTTTGTGCATTTGTCTTGATTGACAGCAGGCATGAACCTCAACCAATAGATCTGGAATTTTTAGAATGGATGGGGGAAAATGATATTCCTTTTGGGATTGTTTTTACCAAAGCAGATAAAGTAAAACCAATGGCATTGGAAAGAAATATTGATATCTATAAAGCAAAACTTCTGGAAACCTGGACAGAAATGCCCAATTATTTCATCACTTCTTCTACCAATGATATGGGTCGTGAGGAATTATTGGGGTATATAGACGACGTCAATAAAAATTTTCAGGATAGTTAATTTTACTATTATCTAAAATATTTGA
>JBGTDF010000145.1:0-1715 GCA_041748455.1 Planktosalinus sp. | reverse complement strand
AAGCAAGGCATGCTTCTGAAGTAAGAAGGCTAAGAGGTCTAAAAGGCTGGATAACACGTAACGAAAGAGGCGAAGGTATGCCTGAGGCAACCCAGGCAGTTTATAACGGAGAAGAAAACCTGATTCAAGGTGGTGTGAATGCTACTACTTTAGGTAGTGGTTCTCCATATACCGTAGATGCTTCCAGTGAAGCTTATGATGAAATTTTGACAGGTGATGAAGCAGTTGCCATCGCAAGTTTATTTATTGTTCCATAGCTATTTTTAACTACTCCCCAATAAAAAAGCCTGATACAAATTTGTATCAGGCTTTTAATTTTTAAAGAATTTACTTATTGTTTTTGGTAAACTATTGTAAGGTCTTCAGTAACAGTGGCTGTACCACTGCCTTGAGTAACCTCAATCGGAAAACCATTAGGAATCAAAAATGTAATTTGATTGCCACTTTGTGTTCCTGAAAAAGAGATTCCACTTTGTGTAAAGTTAACCGTATTACCACTTTGGCTCCAGGTAAATGCAGTCGTGGTGCTTTCATTTATACAATCTACAGTATATTGATATTCATTAGTCGAACCAGCAACAAGTTCTAAATTAATTTCAGCATAAGAAGTAGAAAAATCTGCGCCAGTGCCATTTGCATTAAAAACAATCGTTTCATTTTGGTAACAGTTTGTCTGCTGCATAATATCATTGGAGATTATGCCATTTCCATTGATGTCATATGCATTTTCTGATTTGAATGCTGTCATTTTCCAGGTTCCTTCAAGAGCAACATTGTCATTACCATTATCATCATCAGAAGAACACGCTGCAAATAGCATCGCAACCATTAGTAAGCTAAATACTTTTTTCATAATTAGTAGTTTAAATTTTAAATTTGGTGCAAACAAAAGAATTAAATTCAAGTGTACAAAACAGTTTAACGTATTGTACAGAATTATTATTGCGTTTTTTCACAAATAAGAATACTTGTTAAAAATCTTTAAGCAGCTATTAAAAAAAACGATACGTTGCTTTTATCAGAAAACTGTTTTCGGGCTTTTGGTTTAGGAATTGTGTATCTACAATGGTGTTGAACCTGTCTTCAGCATTGCCCAGGCCTGTAACCCCTTGCGACCAGACAAAGAAAATTTCAGATCCCGGGATATATTCCCAACGCAATACCAAGTTTGAGCGAAATTGTGCAAATGCAAAATCAGGTTTTCCAAAGGCATAATCGGTAATGCCATCCAGGTTTTCATCTATACGATAGGTTTCATCCTCCAGAGATATCTGATCGTTTCCATACATGGTAACTCTTTCATTTAAATCCTCTGCAAGACTATTGTTCACATAATTGAAATTGGAATACCTCCCCCTGGAAATAAAAGGTTGTCCATAATATTGTATGGTCAAATCAGGATTTATGGTATAATTTATACGCAAGGTTGTACTTAACGTCTTTTGATCAATTTCCCCCATTATATATCTCGTGGTTCCATTAAAATCCTGCTGCGATACATATTGTGTCCTGTTTGGGTTTTCTTCATATTGGGTGTTCAAGGAAATGCCCAGGGCATTAAAAGGCTGATAATTTAATCGTATTTCATAGTTTTTAAAAGAAAAGTTATTTTGCTTCGCCTGTGAATATACATGACCTAACGTTATATGGAATTTTTTTCGGCTATCTGTGCCCGAATATAAAAACACATAATTCTCTTCTGAATATCGCCATCG
>JBGTDF010000144.1:0-3847 GCA_041748455.1 Planktosalinus sp. | reverse complement strand
AGCTTACGAATTGCTTGACGAAATAGGTCCCAGACTAGTCGGAACTCCGCAAATGCAACAAGCTCATGACTGGGCAGTTGCCAAATTCAAAACCTGGGGAATTACAGCTACCAATGAACAATATGGCGAATGGCGTGGCTGGGATCGCGGTATTACCCACATTGACATGGTAGAACCACGCATTAAGTCACTGGAAGGTATGCAACTTGCCTGGAGTGCCCCCACCCCTAAAAATGGTGTCACTGCTGAAGTGATTACACTACCTGCTACCATTCAAGATTCTATTACTTTTTCGAGATGGTTACCTACCGTAAAGGGAAAATTTGTATTGGTGACCATGCCACAAATGACGGGAAGACCTGATTATAACTGGGAAGAATTTGCTACACCGGAATCTTTTGAAAAAATGAAAGAAGAAAGAACCGCTCAAACTGCTGCCTGGAACGAAAATATGCGCAATAGTGGTTACAATTCGAGAAGTTTGGATGAAGCATTGGAAAAAGCCGGTGCTGTAGGGATAGTTCAATCCAACTGGTCAAGAGGTTTTGGTGCCAATAAAATATTCGGTGCCAGAACAAAAAAGATACCTACCGTTGATATCTCCTTGGAAGATTATGGCATGCTTTACCGACTTGCAGAAAATGAAAAAAAGCCTAAAATAAAAGTAGTTGCAGAATCCAAAGATCTGGGTGTAGTACCTACTTTTAATACAATTGCACGAATTGAAGGAACAGAAAAGCCGGAAGAATATATAGTGCTTTCTGCCCATTATGACTCTTGGGATGGAGGAAGCGGAGCAACAGATAATGCTACAGGAAGTATCACAATGATGGAAATTGCCCGTATTATTAAAAAATATTACCCAAACCCAAAACGCACAATTATTGTAGGTCTTTGGGGAGGCGAGGAACAGGGATTAAACGGCTCCAGGGCATTTGTTCATGACAATCCTCAGATTGTGGATAATGTACAGGTACTTTTTAATCAGGATAATGGTACGGGACGTGTCAGCACCATTAATGGTCAGGGATTTTTACACGCCTATGATTTTATGGGCAGATGGTTGCAGGATGTTCCGGAAGAAATACGTAAACATATCGAGACCACTTTCCCGGGAACACCTTCCGGCGGAGGATCAGACCACTCTTCCTTTGTAGCCAAAGGAGCACCTGCATTTATGATGAGTTCGCTAAATTGGTCTTACTGGAATTATACCTGGCATACTAACCTCGACACATACGATAAAATAGTTTTTGATGATGTGAAAAACAATGTTGCGCTTATAGCAATCATGACCTACCTGGCAAGTGAAGACCCCGAAAAAACTTCCAGGGATAAAATTGTTTTACCTAAGAACCCTAGAACCGGAAATCAAATGGAATGGCCTACACCCAGAGATGGGAATCGCAAAGGCGGTTTAGATTAAGGCAAAAAAATATATAACGAAAAACCTTTCTGTTAAACACAGAAAGGTTTTTTTATCGTTAAAATACCTATAAATAGCAATATGCTTTCCATTAGCTTCGTTTTCTTTGCATCGTGAAAGAAACCCTTATAAAATTCCTCCGTAAAAAATACGTGAAGTGGAGCCTTATCGTCTTTGCGAGTTTGATGGCTGCTTTGGTTATTTTTTACATTAGTATATATATAGGTCTTTGGGGCCATATCCCCACCGAAAAACAACTAGCGGAAATCCAGCAAAGTGAAGCCTCTGAAGTTTATGCAGATGGTGGCGAATTGATGGGTAAATATTTCCTTTTTGACAGACAACCTATCCCCTATCAAGATTTACCAAAGCATGCCATTGATGCATTAGTAGCAACAGAAGATATGCGGTTTTTTGAGCATAATGGTATAGATGGGCAGAGTTTGTTCCGGGTGTTTTTTAAATCCATTTTATTACAGGATGAGTCTGCCGGTGGCGGAAGTACCATCACATTGCAACTTGCAAAAAATCTTTATGGAAGGGATGACCAAAGCAAAGTGGGAATCGTGGTTACTAAAATCAGGGAATCCATTATCGCGAGACGCATAGAACGTCTTTACACCAAAGAGGAAATATTGACTTTGTATTTTAATACCGTTCCATTCAGCGATAATACATACGGAATTGAAAGTGCTTCCCTAAAATTTTTCAATAAACCCACTACAGATTTATCCATTGCAGAAGCTGCAACTTTAATAGGAACCCTTAAAGCTTCCAATTACTACAATCCGAGGCTTAATCCTGAAAGAAGCACGCAACGACGTAATGTAGTAATCAGGCAGATGGAAAAATACAAATACCTGCAACCTGAAATTGCAGATTTAGCTATGGAAGACAGTCTCAAACTGGATTACCAGAATTTCAATCACAATAATGGCATTGCAACTTATTTTAGGGAACATTTACGTAAAGAAGCGCTTTTAATACTGGATACCTTAAAAAAACCAGACGGGAAAAAATACAATTTGTACCAGGATGGTTTAAAAATTTATACTACCATAGATTACAAAATGCAGCAATTAGCAGAAGAAGCCATGCTGCAGCATATGGCAAAATTGCAGGAAGATTTTGAAAAATCTTTCGGGAACAATGCTCCCTGGCTGACCAATGAAAAACTAATTGACGGGGAGATTCAAAAAACCAACCTATACAGAACATTAAAAAAGCAAAACTATTCCGAAGAAGCTATTCGGGATTCTTTAAGCAAGTCTGTTAGCAGGCAATTTTTTAATTATGGAGAAAATGAAACCGTAGAAGCAAGTGTTTTAGATAGTATAAAACACCATCTGAAATATTTAAATACCGGAATGTTAACTCTCGAAGCTTCTACCGGTGCAGTTAAAACGTGGATTGGTGGTGTTGATTTTGCAACTTTTCAGTATGACCACGTCGCACAAAGTAAAAGGCAGGTGGGCTCGACATTTAAACCTATTGTTTACACAGCAGCTCTGGAATCCGGGATGGAATATTGTTCCTATTTCCCTATTCAGGAAGTAACTTATGCGGAGGGTTATACCCCATCTAATTCTTCAAATCCTGAAGAGGAGGATCCCTATCTGAATTATTCCCTGAAATATGCCTTGAGCAATTCTGTCAATACCATTGCAGTAAAAGTTATGATGGAAACAGGTATAGGGAATGTAATTTCCCAGGCACAAAAAATGGGTATAACTTCAAACTTGCCTGAAGTTCCTTCCCTTGCTTTGGGTACTGCAGAAATGTCAATTTTGGAACTGGCAAAAGCCTATACGACCTATACCAATAACGGTGTTCCCTCCTCTCCATATTTTATCACAAGAATTGAAGACAGGAATGGAAACACTATTGCAACATTTGAGGTAGTAGAAAATGACGAAGAAGCCTTTTCGGAAAGCACACGCCATTATATGATGGAAATGATGAAAGCCACCGTTAATGAAGGTACAGCAAGCAGATTGCGCAGTACTTATGGTCTAAGTAATGCAATTGCAGGTAAAACAGGAACTACACAGAACAATAAAGATGGCTGGTTTGTTGCCATAACACCAAAGTTAACCTCAATAACCTGGGTGGGTCATGATAATTTTGGAATAGGATTTAGAAATACATCCATGGGTCAGGGTGCTAACTCTGCACTGCCCATTTTTGCTTCTTTTTATCAAAAGCTTAATGCAGACTCAGCCTATGATAGTTATACGAAGGTAAATTTTGAAATCCTTCCGGCAGCAATCAAGGAAGAAATAGATTGTGAGGAAACAAAAAGAGATGGATTTTTTAAACGATTATTTACAAATCCTGAGAAGAAAAAAGAACCCAAAAAAGAGAAAAAAGGCGGGATATTTTCTATTTTTAAAAAGAAGGATAAAAACTAAATACTCTTGC
>JBGTDF010000143.1:0-5921 GCA_041748455.1 Planktosalinus sp. | reverse complement strand
CTAATGCGTCTTTATTATCTATCTGTTTTTCTTTTCTCATTTTTCTTTATTAGCTGTAAAAACCGGGTCGATTTGTCTCCCGCAGTCAAGGACACAACCCTTGTTTCTTATGTAAACCCTTTTATTGGCACCGATGGTACCGGGCATACTTTTCCCGGCGCGACTTTACCTTTTGGAATGATGCAACTCAGCCCGGATACACGTGTTGACGGCAGTTGGGAAGGGTGCAGCGGTTATCATTACAGCGACAATTACATATATGGTTTTTCACACACCCACCTCAGCGGCACGGGTGTTTCAGATTATGGGGATATTTTAGTGATCCCTGCCGGCGAAATTATCTTTAACAACGGCTTTGATGGCAAAAAGGGCTACAGAAAACCCTTTTCTCACGAAAATGAAATAGCTTCTGTAGGTTATTATTCTGTAGTCTTAGATTCCATAAACGTAAAATCCGAACTCACTGTTTCTTACCGCAGTGGCAAGCACCGCTACACCTTTCCCGAAGGGCAAAAGCAAATCCTAATCATCGACCTGGAACACCGCGATATGGTTTTGGATTCTAAACTCAACTTACTTTCAGATACCGAAATCTCCGGCTACCGCCATTCCAAAGCCTGGGCAGAAGACCAGCGACTTTTTTTTGACGCCCGGTTTTCAAAACCCTATACAAATGTCACCTTTCATGAAGACAATACCACAGGGAAAAAAGTGATTGCCGCTTTTGAGTTTGACGAAACCACAGGTTCTACAATTGAATTGGATATCGCCATTTCACCGGTTGATGAAGCCGGAGCAAGAAAAAACAGATTGGCCGAAATTGAAGGCAAAAGCTTTGAAGAAATAAAAACCGAAGCCGAAACCATTTGGGAAAAACAACTCGAAAAAATCATTATTGAAACTCCAAGTTATGATAACAAAGTTATTTTTTACACCGCCATGTACCACGCCATGATTGCGCCAAACCTTTATCAAGATGTGGATGGTCGGTACCGCGGAATGGATTTGGAAATTCACCAAACCAACGATTTTGACTACTATACTGTGTTTTCACTTTGGGATACTTACCGTGCTGTACATCCTCTTTACACCATCATAGAACAGGAACGTACCAACGATTTTATCAACACCTTTTTAGCTAAATATGACGAGGGCGGCATCATGCCCATCTGGGACCTTTCCGGAAATTATACAGGTTGCATGATTGGCTACCACGCAGTGCCTGTGATTGCAGATGCTTATTTAAAAGGTATTCAAGGTTATGATGCCGAAAAAGCCTTGGAAGCCATGAAACACAGTGCGATACAGGATAAACTCGGCCTGGAATCCTATAAAAAATTGGGGTATATCCCTATGGAAGAAGAAAGTGAATCCGTTTCAAAAACACTGGAATATGCTTATGATGACTGGACTATTGCCCAAATGGCAAAAGCGCTTGGCAAAGATGAGGACTATAAAACTTTTACCCAACGCGCTCAGTACTACAAAAACATTTTTGACCCCGAAACCCGGTTTATGCGCGCCCGTTTCCGCAATACCTGGTTTTCACCCTTTGACCCTTATGAAGTAAACTCCAACTATACTGAAGCCAATGCCTGGCAATACAGCTTATACACCCCACAGGATTTCTCGGGATTGATGAATTTGATGGGTGGAAAACAGTCTCTTGAAAACTATCTTGACGAACTTTTTACCGCCGAAACGGAAACTTCAGGCAGGCATCAGGTGGATATCACAGGGCTTATAGGACAATATGCCCATGGCAACGAGCCCAGTCACCATATGGCATACATTTATAATTTTGTCAACAAGCCCCATAAAACTCAGGAGCGTGTCAGGCAAATACTCACTGAGCAATATTTCAATGACCCTGACGGAATTTCAGGAAATGAAGACTGTGGGCAGATGAGTGCCTGGTATATTTTCAGTTCGCTGGGCTTTTATCCCGTTACTCCCGGCAGCAATCAGTACATTATCGGTGCACCCTTGTTTGACAAAGCAACTATCTATCTGGAAAACGGAAAAACCTTTACTGTTGTTGCTGAAAACAACAGCCCTCAAAATCTTTATGTTGCATCAGTGAAACTCAATGGCAAATCACACTCCAAATCATTTATCGATCACGATGATATTATCCATGGTGGTACACTGGTGTTTTCAATGACAAACACACCTTCGTCTTGGGGCACAAAAGACGAAGATATTCCGGTAAGCGAAATCAAAGATCATCTCATAATTCCTTCACCATTTATTACACAAGGCGATGTGGCATTTAAAGAATTGACAGAAGTAATTTTGGCTTGCGCCGAAAAGGACGCTGCTATTTATTTTCGTGTAAACGAAAAAGAATTTGAACGGTATAAAGCGCCTATTTCCATCACCGAAGACAGCAATTTAATTGTGTACAGCGAAAAAAACGGCATAAAAAGCGCAGAAATAACCACCCGATTTTATAAAATGGATCCCGATTTGAGTATCGTTTTGGGTACCGATTATGCCAATCAATACAACGGAGGAGGCAATAATGCACTTATAGACGGCTTACACGGCACCCGCGATTTTAGGACCGGTGCCTGGCAGGGATATCAGGACACTGACCTCATTGCAACACTAAACAGAGGAAGTAAAAAACCGTTGAACACAGCTAGCATCAACTTTTTAGTGGACCAACGCAGTTGGATTTTTTATCCCACGGAAGTGAACCTATACCTTTCAGAAAACGGTATAGATTTTACTTTATATGAAACCATAGTCATAGATGCAGATACACCAAACGACCAAACTGAAATAAAAGCCCTGGCCTTTGACCTAAAAGGGAAACCCGTTCAATATTTGAGAATCACTGCCAAAAATTTTGGTGATTTACCTGAATGGCATTTGGGTGCACCATTTGAAGGTAAAGCGTGGTTATTTGTTGACGAAATTGAATTGAAATAAATTACTATGAACAGAAGAAAATTCATTCAAAACACTGCCATCTCCGGCATAGGCATAACTGCCGGGGTGGCGGCAATGGCTTGTGCAAAAACATCGGAAGAAAAACAGGCCACAACTGAAAAAACAGCAGTTCCGGGAAGTTTTCCCATCGTTATTGCTACATGGGATGTTAAGAAAGCTACCGCCAAGGCCTGGGATGTAATGCAAAATGGAGGCAGTTCGCTGGATGCCGTTGAGCAGGGCTGTATGGTTGAAGAAGCCAACGCCGAGGGGCAATCGGTTGGGATAGGCGGATTGCCTGACAGAGATGGCAATGTGACACTGGATGCCTGCATTATGAACCCGGCAGGAGATTATGGAGCGGTGGTCTATCTTCAAAACATTTTGCACCCCATTTCGGTTGCGCGAAAGGTGATGGAAGAAACCCCTCATGTTTTGCTCGCCGGTGCAGGTGCAGAACAATTTGCTTTTGAAAATGGTTTTGAAAAAGTGAACCTGCTTACCGAAAATTCAAAAAAAGCCTGGGAAGAATGGAAAATAACCTCACAATACAAACCCATCATCAATATTGAAAATCACGACACCATCGGGATGCTGGCCATAGATCAAAATGGAGACATCTCCGGAGGTTGCACCACCAGCGGACTTGCCTATAAAATGGCGGGGCGCGTTGGGGATTCCCCCATAATTGGTTCCGGATTGTTTGTCGATAATGAAGTGGGTGCTGCCACAGCAACGGGTCTGGGTGAAGAGGTTTTAAAAACGGTGGGTAGTTTTTTAATTGTCGAATTGATGCGTCAGGGCAAAAGTCCGCAAGAAGCTTGTGAAGAAGCTGTAGACCGCATCGTAAAAAAGAATGGCGATCGCATCAAAGATTTTCAGGTGGGATATATTGCCGTCAACAAACAAGGAGAAACCGGTGCTTATGGAATACACGAGGGCTTTGTATATACAGTCTATCAGAATGATGGAAACAAAACACACATTCCGGAGTATTATTTGAAATCCTAACCCTATGACCAAAAAAACCAACTACCGTTCGGCTTTTGCCATTATTACGATTCTTTTTTTTCTTTGGGGTTTTATTACCGTTTTGGTGGACAGTCTGATACCCCGATTGCGCGAGGTGTTTGAACTTAGTTATTTTGAAGCGGGACTGGTTCAGTTTGCGTTTTTTATTGCCTATTTCGTTTTTTCGGTGCCGGCCGGGTTCTTGCTTTCACGCATCGGTTATCAAAAAGGAGTCGTGCTGGGGCTTAGCACCATGGCAATAGGTTGCTTGCTTTTTTATCCGGCTGCTTCAGAACGTTTGTTCCCTGTTTTTCTATTAGGTTATTTCACCCTTGCCGGCGGAATTACCATTCTGCAAGTAGCGGCAAACCCCTATGTTTCCGTATTGGGAAGTGAACCGGGAGCCTCCAGCAGGCTCAATCTTTCACAAGCTTTTAATTCGCTTGGCACAGCGATAGCACCGGTTATTGGGGCCATGTTTTTATTGAGTGACAGCATAAAGTCTTCTGAGGAAATTTCGCTTTTAAGCGAAAATGATCAAAGCACCTATTTAATTGCAGAAGCTGCTGCCGTTCAAAAGCCATTTCTATTTCTTGCTTTTGCAATAGCCCTTCTTGCCCTGTTTTTTGTATTTATCAAACTTCCAAAAATCCTAGAGAAAGCTCCCAAGGACGGTTATGGCAAATTGTTGAGAAACAAAACGGTGTTGCTGGGCGTTTTGGGCATATTTCTTTATGTAGGTGCTGAAGTAGCTATTGGCAGTTATCTGGTAAATTATTTTCTCGATATGAATATGACTGCAGTCATCTTGGAAAACAACACCTTAAATTCTTTTGCGCAGCGCATTTTAAACAGTCCACTGGAAGGTAAAGATCCAAAAGCTATCGTAGGTGCCTTTGTAGTGCTGTACTGGAGCGGTGCAATGGTGGGAAGGTTTATAGGTGCTTATCTCACACGGGTTTATAAACCTTCCTGCGTTCTTACTGTTTTTGCGATTCTGGCAATGGCCATGTTATTTATTTCAATGAACACCTTTGGAATAGTTGCCATGTTTTCCATATTGGCAGTAGGATTGTTTAACTCGATTATGTTTCCTACCATTTTCACGCTTACCTTAGAGGGATTGGGTGATTTGAAACCTCAGGCTTCCGGTTTATTGTGTATGGCGATTGTGGGTGGGGCAATAATTCCTCCGGCTTATGGCTATTTAACCGATGTATTTGGTTTTAAGTGGGCTTTGGTTTTATTGATTGCCTGTTATGGCTATATACTGTTTTTTGGGATTTTGAAACTAAAAAAACCTGTCAGGCAAATCGCCTGACAGGTTTTAAAAGACTGTTAAATAGTACGTAAATATTATCAAAAATGCCTTTTAGCCTTTTCGTTTTAGCGTAATAACGGAAATTTCAGGCCAGATACCTACTCGGCCCGGATACCCAATAAACCCAAAACCACGGTTTACATTAATATAGGTTCCGGCTTCTTCATAAATTCCCGCCCAGTGTTCATAGCGATACTTTACGGGGCTCCACTTAAACCAGCCGGGAATCTCAATACCAAACTGCATCCCATGGGTATGACCACTCAGAGTTAAATGGAACTTTCTTGGGTCATCCTTTACTTTTGCTTTCCAATGGGAAGGGTCATGACTCATTACTATTTTAAATGCTTCATTAGGCACGCCGGCTACTGCTTTATCCAGATCTCCTGCTTTCTTAAAGCCACCTTCGCCCCAGTTTTCAACGCCTATTAAGGCTATACTTTGTCCGTTTCGTTCCAAAATTCTGTGTTCATCCAGAAGCAGGTTCCACCCCATTTCTCCTTGTACTTGCTTTACATTTTCAAAATTGGTTGCTTTTTCTTCACGGCTATTCCATTGTACATATTCGCCATAATCGTGGTTTCCTAAGACAGAGAAAACGCCTTCTTTGGCAATTAATCCGGAGAAGGCTTCTTTCCACAAGTTCATCTCT
>JBGTDF010000142.1:0-4144 GCA_041748455.1 Planktosalinus sp. | reverse complement strand
TCTAAAAGGCAAAATACTTTCCGAAGAAAAAATAAACAGCGATATTTTAACCACATACCTGAATGATTAAAACAATTGTATTTGATTTCGGCGATGTTTTTTTGAACCTCGATAAGACCGCGACTTTAAGGGAATTGCAACAACTGGGGGTCAATGACTTTTCGGAAGAAATGCTGCAGTGGAACCAATCCTATGAAACGGGCATGCTGGATTCCGAAAGTTTTATAACCAATTATCAGAACTCTTTTCCTAATGTTTCCAAAGAGGCCTTATTAAATGCCTGGAATGCCATTTTACTGGATTTCCCGAAACATAGGCTCGATTTTCTGCAAGAACTTGCCTCTGAAAATAAATACGAGCGCATACTTTTAAGCAACACCAACGAAATCCATATCAATTGGGTAAAAGAAAACATACCTCATTTTGATACTTTTAAAGCCTGTTTCAGCGATTTATATTTGTCGCACGAAATCCAATTAAGAAAGCCGAACAAGAATATATATGAGTTCCTACTGAAAAAACACGACTTAAACCCCGAAGAAGTTTTTTTTATTGATGATACGAAAGAAAATACAGATGCTGCCAAAAGTTTAGGCATTCACGTCTGGAATATAGACCCTGCAAAGGAAGATATAACCCAATTAATGCAACGCAAAGAATTTCAAGAATGATCTATTTATTTCTAAGTGTTCTTGTAGCCAGTTCCCTACTGGTCATTTTTAAACTTTTTGAAAAATATAAGGTTAACAATTTACATGCCATTGTGATCAACTATGTGGTCGCCTTTATCTGTGGATTGCTCTCTGCACCTGTACTAATGTCGCCTGTCGAAATAAGCAGGCAATCCTGGTTTTTTGGGGCACTTGGGCTGGGAATGCTATTCATTTTCATTTTCAATATTATGGCCATTACAACCCAAAAAAGCGGGTTGTCTGTAGCATCAGTCGCTACACGGATGTCTGTGGTGATTCCTATAATATTTGGGTTTATATTTTATAATGAAGAATTCGGGATTATAAAAATCCTCGGGATTTTATTGGCTCTGGTAGCGGTATTTCTGGCTTCCGTAAAAAGTAAAGACGGGTTTAAAGTGCGCAATTTATTTTTCCCGTTCCTGTTGTTTTTGGGTTCAGGGACCATAGATACTTCTTTCAAATTTATAGAGAATTTTTATGTGGAGGAGGATAGTATTGCCATTTTTTCTGCGAGTTTATTTGGCTTTGCCGGGATTTTCGGGCTTCTGTATTTAGGGATAACACAAAATTTAAGGATACAGTGGAAAAGTATTATAGCAGGTATTTGCCTTGGGATTCCCAATTATTTTTCGGTGGTATTAATCATGAAAGCCCTGTCAACTGAAGGGCTGGACAGCTCTACGGTATTTACCATAAACAATGTTGGCGTTGTAGCACTTTCCACTTTATTAGGACTGTTTTTATTTAAAGAGCGGCTATTAACAAAAAACTGGATAGGTGTCTTATTGGCTATTTTAAGTATTTTTCTGGTGGTATATTAACGAGATAAAAAAATTGGAACAAACAGACACTTATAAAACGATTGCAGGCGCCGGTGAAGAAACACTTTATAAGGAAAAAGGCAGTAAGTTTTTTGGTTATGCATTCCCCATGGAAACCGAAGAAGAGTTGGCAATAAATCTGGAATCTTTAAAACAGAAACACAAAAGCGCACGTCATTTTTGCTATGCTTACCAATTAGGTACGGATACTATCCGCTATCGCGTTAACGATGACGGCGAGCCTGCTAACAGCGCCGGAATGCCAATTTACGGACAAATACAATCTTTTGACATCACTAATGTGCTTGTAGTGGTTGTGCGTTATTTTGGTGGGACAAAATTGGGTGTCGGCGGATTGATAAGTGCTTATAAAGCCTCGGCCAAAGAAACCTTGGAAGTTTGCAAGATAATCACCAAAACCATAAACACGCAAATGGAACTTACCTTTGATTATAAAAACCTCAATAAAGTAATGCGTGTGATCAAGGAAAAGGATTTGACCATTGTATCTCAACATCTGGAATTAGATTGCAGGATTATAATAGAATTGCGTAAAAACAAAGTTGAAGAAGTGACCTCAGTTTTTGCATCCCTTTATGAAGTAACATTGGAAACATTCCCAAAAGAAGTGTCTTAAAAATAAATTTTAAAACCCCACCCCCTTAAATTTTTCCAATAAATAATCAGGGGCCATCATCGGTTTTTTTGTCACTTTATTTATAAATACCAAAGTGGTTTCTGCGGTGGTAATTAATTCGTTTTTTTGATTGAAAATTTCATAAAAAAAGTGAATTCTAACTGTAGGAATTTTCTTAATCTCTGTTTTCACCGTTAGCACATCATCATAATGGGCAGATTGTTTAAACTTTACACTAAAATCCACTACAGGGAGCATAATACCGTTATCTTCCATCCATTTATAGGAAAGTCCCAGTTTTCTTAGCCATTCAGTGCGTCCCATTTCAAAATACTGGGCATAATTCCCATAATAAACCACTCCCATTTGGTCGGTTTCGGCATAGCGTACCCGCAGTTGTAAAGAATCTGTTTTCATTTGCAAATTTATTTTGAAAGGGTACTTTTTTTTTGTAGATTTAATGACTTGCAGTATGAGAAAAAAAAATTGAATATTCAATACCCTAACCGTTTTTTTTTTCAATAATTTGTTCACATATTTGCGATATCAAAATCCAAGAGAAATTCAGTTTCTCTTTTTTTTTCAAAACTAACTAATTAAATAAATTACACTTTTAGTATGAGCAAAACTGCGCAATCAGTTTGGACGAATTGTCTGTCTTTTATAGCTGACAATATCTCCCCACAAGCTTTCAAAACTTGGTTTGAGCCCATACAAGCTGTTAAACTTACTGACAACGCATTGAGCATTCAGGTGCCCAGCAAATTCTTTTATGAGTGGCTGGAGGAGCATTATGTGAAACTCTTAAAAGTATCCCTTACCAAAGAACTTGGGGAGCACGCAAAATTAGTGTATGTGATTAAAATGGAAAATACCTACGGAAACAAACAACCGTTTACCGAGAAAATTCCAAGTTCAAACAGGGCACAGGCAAAATACCAAGAGGTAGATGTACCACTTAAAAATAAAAATCCGGAGTTAAAAAACCCTTTTGTTATTCCGGGAATTCGTAACGTAAAAATAGAATCTCAACTTAACCCTAATTATAACTTTGATAATTTTCTGGAAGGTGATTCTAATCGTTTGGCCCGATCTGCAGGTCTCGCAGTTTCCAATAAACCGGGTGGTACTTCTTTTAATCCGCTTTTGGTTTTTGGTGGTGTTGGTTTGGGAAAAACACATCTGGCACATGCCATAGGTGTGGAAATAAAAGATAAGTATCCTGAGAAAACAGTCCTGTATATTTCCGCAGAAAAATTTACACAGCAGTATATAGAATCTGTCAAAAAGAACAATAGAAATGATTTTATCCATTTCTACCAGATTATTGATATTCTTATTGTGGATGATATTCAATTTCTTTCGGGAAAATCAGGAACTCAGGATGTATTCTTTCATATTTTCAATCATTTACATCAAAACGGAAAGCAGGTTATACTAACCAGTGATAAAGCTCCTGTAGATATGATTGATATTGAGCAACGATTGTTATCCCGTTTTAAATGGGGCCTTTCGGCGGAATTGCAACATCCTGATTTTGAGACACGCGTTTCGATAATAAAAAACAAATTGTATCGCGATGGAGTGGAAATGCACGAAGATATTATCGAGTTTTTGGCAAACAATATCAAAACCAACATACGCGAACTGGAAGGTGCCATTATTTCTTTAATCGCCCATTCCTCCTTCAACCGAAAGGAAATTACCATAGACTTGGCCAGAAAAATTGTGGATAACTATGTGAAACACACGAAAAGGGAGGTCTCTATTGACTTCATTCAAAAAGTGGTTTCAGACTACTTTCAAATGGATGTGGACACTTTACAATCCAAAACCAGAAAACGGCACATTGTTCAGGCACGACAACTCGCCATGTTTTTTGCAAAAAAATTCACCAAAGCATCCCTTGCGAGCATTGGTTCCCAAATAGGCAGACGTGATCACGCCACGGTATTGCACGCATGTAAAACGGTGGATAATTTATCCCTTAC
>JBGTDF010000141.1:0-1581 GCA_041748455.1 Planktosalinus sp. | reverse complement strand
AATTCTTCTTTGACTTTTCCCTTTGTAGGAGATTTTTTATGAGTAGAAGTTGCTTTCATTTCTTATCAGGAATTGTGATAGAATCGCCTGTTATCACAAATTTTTCTCTAAGCGGAAGTTGATTGTTTTCCTGTGTTATTAGTACTAGCGCCTCATAAATTACTTTTTTCAGTTGCGAAAAATCAGCAGGCTTGCATATGTAATAGTGCGCTGCATTTCTGAAAACATTTTTAACCGATTCTTCATCTGAAGAAGTTGAGAATATAACAACAGGCAGATCTTGGAGATCGGCGCTTCGTTTTATTTGTCCTAAAGATGCTAAACCGGTTTTGCGTGGCATGTTAAGGTCAAGGAAAAGAACATCTGGAAACTTGTTTCCTTTTTTGGTAGTTGCTTCAATCAGGTCTTCACCATTATGAACGATGGTAAGAATGGCGGACATGGGCAATTCTTCTAATGCTTCTTTGAAAAGAAGGCAATCGGTGTTGTCGTCATCTGCAAGAAGTATATTGATATTTTCAGAAATCATTCAGCAAATTTAGTAATATAATTGTTTAATAGGTGTTAATAAGGTAAATAATTTTCATCAGAGGGGGCGGTAGGGTAAAATAAGATATCCGGGAAAATTGGGGCAGGTTCGGAAGTAAGATTGCGTGCGCCTTATGTGCTTGGTTTTACTCTCTTTTTATTTTGCAGAAGCGATAGCCAAACGGTTTTGGCGAAAAGTTCGGAGTGATGTCGTTTTGATTTCGCAATAACTCTTAATCGAGAGAGGCATAAGTATTGCCTACAACGTTTTGCGTGTAGCCATTGGTGGGGTTTCAAAGCGACCAACTGTCGGCTAACACTAAACAAGACAGGAGCGTAAACCTTTCTGGCAGCCGTTAACCCGCCATAAGCTATATGCGTTGTTGTGTGCTGGCTTTTTTTTATTTCTTTGGTTTCAGCTGTTTCAAATTTATGTTCCCACATTCAATTTCTTTATCGTTAACTCGATATAATATTTTCTGCCCTTTTAAACTAAGTCCTGTCCGTAACGTACCGTCAACTCCTTTGTTAAAGAGGGTTATAACATAAAAACCACTAACGCCTTTTGGGGTAATAGTTTTCTTGAAATTAGTCTGCTTTTGGTAGTGATTATCTAGGTATTTTTCCAAATCAAGTCCATAATTAAGTAAAGGTTCTTTATCGGTTGTCAATGGATCTGAAGGAATAAATAGTTTGAAGAATCTATCAGTTGAAGAAGGGAGCTGATATGATTCTTCAAAAAAATCCATTGTCAATTCAAATGGATTCTCCGTTTCATTGGTAATTCGTGTCCAAAACACGGCATAAACATATTCTTCGCCCATTGGGTCAGTGTATTTTAATCCACCTTTTGGTAAACTATTCACTATTGTTATCTGATTTCCTTCAGAATCAGCATACACGTATTTGGTGTCTACATATTTGTCGTTAGAAATATTTACGCTCTTTTGAATTTCGGTAGTATCTAGAATATTGGGCGTTACAAAATCCTTTTGTTCTAAACCTGGAGTAGGTTTATGTTCTTGTCCACAGGAAGTTAGTACTGTAGTCAAA
>JBGTDF010000140.1:0-2541 GCA_041748455.1 Planktosalinus sp. | reverse complement strand
TCATTACCCTGTCGATAAAAATGACAATAGTAGGTTTGTGGAGTTAAAAAACATATTTGAAAAGTCATTATCGGTAAACAAGTCATTGCCAAAAGGACATATTTTAACCTTTGAAGATTTGGAAGCAAAAAAGCCAAAAGGCCACGGCATCGATGCTTCTTTATTTCAGGAAGTAGTGGGAAAACGTCTTCTGTCTGATAAAAAACAATGGGATTTCTTAACTTCGGACGATATTTCAGAATAATTTCTAAAACGGATGCTGCAACAATTCCAAAATCACTTATTCGAAAACTTTCCTTTTCTCAAAGAGAAGAAAATTCTGGTAGCTTGCAGTGGCGGTTTGGATAGTATAGTGCTTGCTTATGTATTGCATCAGTCCGGTTTTGGGATTACCCTTGCGCATTGTAATTTCTCCCTTCGCGGGGAAGAAAGCGACGGGGATGAGGAATTTGTGGTTTCCTTATCCAAAAAATGGAAAGTACCGGTATTTACCCAAACTTTTGATACAATTGGTTATGCAAAAAAGAACCATCTAAGCACACAAATGGCGGCAAGGCAATTGCGCTATACCTGGTTTTTGGAGCTTTCGGAAATTTTAAATATCGAGTATATAGCAACCGCACACCATCTGGATGATGATCTGGAAACTTTTTTAATTAATACCACCCGCGGCACAGGTTTGAAAGGCCTTACCGGAATTCCGGAAATTAATGGTAAAATAGTTCGTCCGTTATTACCGTTTTCTAGGGAAGAAATTCAGCATTTTGCAAACGAAAATGGGATTAACTGGCGGGAAGATAGCACTAATGCGAGTACTAAATACCTTAGGAATAAAATACGGATTGAAGTAATTCCAAAACTTAAGGAAGAAAATGAGCAGGTACTCCAAAACTTTAAAAATACCCGCAACCATCTAAAAGATTCCCAGTCACTTATAGAAGACTATATTGGGTTGGTTTATAAGATTGCTATTGAAGAAATTGCAGATGGATATCGCATAAACATCGAAAAGCTAAAATCTTTACCAAATACCAAGGCGTTAGTCTATGAATTATTACACCCCTTTAATTTTAAGGAATGGGGAGATGTATATCACTTACTGGATGCACAATCAGGTAAGCAAGTGGTTTCAGAAACCCATATATTATTAAAAGACAGGGAATATCTGTATTTAAAATCGCGAGTTTCTTCAGAAAATGAAAAGAGGACCATTTTTTTGATTTCCGAAGGGACAACGTCTATTGAAGAGCCTATACATTTAACTTTTGAGAGGGTTAAAGAAATTTCAGAAACCGATACAAACACAATTTTTGTCGATGCCGGAAAATTGCAATTTCCATTGGTATTACGAAAATGGGAAGACGGTGATGTTTTTTATCCTTTTGGAATGCAAGGAAAAAAGAAATTGAGTAAATTTTTTAAAGATGAAAAGTTATCTTTGTTTTCTAAAGAAAAAATTTGGCTGCTTTGTAGTGATAATCAAATAGTATGGATTATAGGTCTGCGTGCTAATAACCGATTTAAATTTACCCCGAAAACAACCCAATTAGTAAAAATTAATTGCCAATTATGAAGAAATTTTTAGTTCTGCTCCTCGCTTTTTTTACGATTAGTGTATCCTTCTCTCAAATAATTGAACCTGTAAAATGGGAGGTAAAAGTAAATTCTCTCGGGGATAATTTGTATGATTTCGTTTATACTGCAAATATGGACTCCGGCTGGCATTTGTATTCGCAAATAGATACAGGGGATATGGATGGCCCTTTGCCAACTGAATTTTATTATGAAGAAGAGGGTTTTGAACTTGTAGGGGAAACTTCTGAGCCTTATTCAGAGCCACATTATGATGAGGTTTTTAAAATGGATATTATTTATTTTAAAATCCAGGCAGAATTTGTACAAAAAATTAAAGTTACTGATCCTAACTTAAAATTTATAAATGTAGAGGTTAGTTATATGTCGTGTGATGATGAAAAATGCATTGCAGATGGCAATGAATTTCGTATGTATCTGGATGGTACAACGCCTTCCGGGGAATTCTTGGCAGAGGTAACAACTGACTTAAATCAATCTGCAGAAACTACAGATATTGATAATAAAAATATAGTAGAAGACCAAAAAAAGACAGAGAAGCGTAGTTTATGGACTATATTCTTAGTGGCATTTCTTTTTGGATTTACAGCACTTTTGACACCTTGCGTTTTTCCGATGATACCTTTAACGGTAAGTTTTTTCACTAAGCAAAGTAAAACCAGAGCACAAGGAATTAAAAATGCCATATTTTATGGAATTAGTATTGTCATAATTTATGTGTTTTTAGGCTGGTTGATTACCTTTCTTTTTGGTGCAGATGCTTTAAATGCACTATCTACAAACGTCTGGTTTAATGTGGCATTTTTTGTATTACTGGTTGTTTTTGCTATATCGTTTTTTGGTGCATTTGAAATCACTTTGCCACAATCCTGGGCAAATAAAGTGGATAAGGAGTCTAATAGAGGAGGGGTAATAGGCATCTTTTTTATGGCAATGGCATTGGCAATT
>JBGTDF010000139.1:0-5181 GCA_041748455.1 Planktosalinus sp. | reverse complement strand
TTTGGGCTATAAGGTCATTGTCAATAATAAAAATATAGGCATGCTTTTTAGAAATGAAGTGTTTAAGCCCATTCGTATAGCCGATAAACTAAAAGGTTATGTGCAAAAAGTAAGAATGGATGGCAAGCTCGATATTACATTAAATAGTGTAAAACTTTCTAGTTTAGAGGAGTTGTCCAACAAAATTTATGAGCAATTACTGAAAAACAAAGATAAATTAATGCTAACAGACAAAAGCTCTCCTGATGAAATATATACTACATTTCAGGTTAGCAAAAAAGCTTTTAAAAAAGCGGTAGGCTTACTTTATAGTAGTAATAAAATTAAACTTAACGAAGATAGTATTGAGTTAGTAACGAAGTAATGCGATTATTCTTTTTGCTTTAAGCCTTGCAATAAAGACAAATATTTTTCCACCGTTCGTTGAGTATTAAAAACAGTATCGATTCTTTCCTTTGCGTGTTGTCCATATTCTTTGCATAGCTCAGGATTATTGTAGAGCTTCATCATACCTTCAGCAAGGGATTGAGGATTTTTCATAGGGACAACCAAACCACTTTCCCCATCTATAATAAGCTCCCTATTTCCAGGAATTAATGTAATAAGTGGAGCAATACCTAAAGCCATTGCCTCAATCACTGACTTGGTGATGGATTCACCTTTTATGGAAGCAAGTACGAACACATTGCTTGATTTAACAATACTCAAACCATCTTTCCTAAAACCGGCAAAGTGTATTTTATCTTTGTTTGGGCTATTATTGACAATTTTCATGATGTCAGGAGAATTTAATCCTTTCCAACTTCTGTCTTCCGACTTCTGTCTTCCGACTTCCGACTTCTGTCTTCCGACTTTCTTCTCACTCCATTGCTCTTTTAAAGTTATAATCTCTGGTTTCCATTTTTACCCATTTGCCCCAAGTATCGCCTAATACTTCTTGCCATACTTCTACTACCTGACCTGCATCGTTATACACATACCTGGTAGCAAAATTATTGTCGCTTAGGGTAGCCATCACTCTTCCTGTTTTTTGGTCGTGCACATTCATTCCTGAACCACTCACGTTGGATTTGAATTGCAAATCATCTACCCATGCATCTGCTGCGGATGTTTTTTTCACATATACTTTTACTCCATCTGTGCCTCCAGTGGTTAAAAAATCTTCGGGAATGTAGGTGCTTACTGTTAATTGTATCCATTCACCTATTTGAATGGCATTGGCATCGTCTTTTCGCATATTTTGTGTGGCAGTAAAACTCTCGTTGGAACTACCATCTAAATCAATAACTAATTGTACATCATTAGGACTGTCTTCATGCACCCAAACAGAAGCGGTATATCTTCTCCCTCGTTGGAGACTATACATATTTTCTGTGGCATTGTATTTTACAGTGTAACGTGGTCCATTATTAGTGGCAGCAGGAATTTTAACCATATAGTTCCCTGTATGAGGGGTAACGGTTCCATCTATTTTTAAATGCTGGTTGTTGGATGCTGCTAATACTTCTCCTTCGTAGAAAAATACACTTGTTTCTACTTCTGTTATCGTTTCAAATCCAGTAGCAGTGAAGCTCACGTAATTGGAATTTGAAGCACTGGTGTAGGCAAATCGATTTTCATAGCCTAGTTTGGTTGCAGCAAATCGGTTGTTATAGCTTTTTTGCTCCAATACGTTTTGTTGTTCATCCATTAACGTAATTTCGGAAAGAAAACGCCAATCAGAAGTTCCTGTTGGTGGAGCAGTAATATCAGTGAAATTACTATAACTAAATAAGCCATAAGTACCTAATCTTCCTGTCCATGCATATTGGGTATAATCGTACCAATTTACGGTATCTGATTTTACCGTATATGTATCAGCCCCACTATCATAATAACGAACGCGGGTAGTATCTTTCCAGAAACTTTTTCCATAGGATAGAAAATCGCTAGTGGTAACACCTTCACTTGCCACCCATTTTTGTGCGGCATATACAGCACCTAAAAAGTTGGCATTATCGGGGTTGTGCGATTTGGCTCCCATTTTCGCATAATCAGGAGTAGTGGTTTGGGTATAAGCCATCGTAATTGCTTCCTTGTTTTTTGTGCCGTTGATGGAGGTATTCGTTGTTTCAGTGGGGTCAGCACTAAAAGCATCACGGGCTGCTATGGTAGATTCCCCTTTTCGTCCATTAGAATAGGTGGTAATTTTAGTAATGTAATGCGGGTATTTTCTATAAATCACAGGAATATAAGCATGGTATTTTGCACATGAAACATCAGCAGTGCCATGCTCTACTTCAAAATTAACCGTACTTACATGGGCTCCTTTGGTAGAAGTAGTATATTCATACACTTTTTTAGAAATGGTATTTCCATGCAGATCCAGTGAATGCTGACTACTGATTTTTCCCCACAATGAAGTGAAGTCATCAATGACTTCTATTCCGAATCGTTTATTAAAAATACCTATGGTATTTCCTGCACCACAAAATTCTCCAGTATCCCAAACAGTATCTTTTCTTGTTATGTAGGGCGTAAAATAATTTTTTCCTTCATCGGCAACAAAAAAATTAAAAACGGATTTACCTGTTCCTGTGGTATCCACGCCTTTATTTTCTATGGTTACTTTTCCATAACCTACTTGAGGAGCTAATCCGAACGGGTGAATATCAAAGGCGGTTAACCCCCACAGATATAAACTGTCATACACATCTTTTTTTGTTTTTGCAACCGCAGAAAAATCATGTGCTTCTGCTGTTGCTGTACCTTGTTCATAGGTATAACTCATCACATACGTATCGGAATCGTTGGTTACTTTCATTTCTTTTACTCGCGTTCCTCCTCCATACAATTTATCTCCTTTAGGATAATTAAATGCGATGTAGCCTTCTCCTCCATAAACCAATAAATCTCCCCAATATAATGCATAAGGGTCATTATAACCATCAGGAGGCGTACTTGAACCTACATTGACCTCATAATAATCAAGTGACGAAATTTTGTTGGGACTACTTGTGATTGTTCCATCACCATAGCTAACAGAAAATCCGTGTGCCAAATTAATATCAAAATCTCCCTGACTATCATAAAAATTAGCAGAATCTGCGGAATACACCCATATTCCGGGAATAACGGTTTCTTTTGTTCCTCCTCCGGGAAAATTAGTTGCTGTGTTCAAAAAATCATTTTCCTGATTTTCTATGTCAAAAAACCAAGTTAGTCCAATATCACTGGAATCAGCAACTGCACTTTTTATGGCAAACCGTTTACTGGGACCTCTTAATCCTCCTTCAATGGTTTCTTTGATTACCTGTTCGTATTCATCGGCTTCATAAATAATTTCTGTTACCCCTCCCAGCGGAGAAGTAATTTTTCTTAAACTCCAGGCATCCACTTCTTGTCGGGATGAATCGGTAACATAGCCTTTCAATAAATTCCCTTCGGCATCATTTTTATAATTTCCCCAATAATCTTGTTTTAACGTGTTGTAATAAGGGTTATCTAATGTGTCCGAAGCATTGTAATTAAAAAGATGGGCAGGTTGTGTTTGTGTTCTATTTAGCCCATAATATACCACTTTGTTAAGGGTTAATTTACCGCTATTGTTCAATTCATTAGTGGCAATGTATTTATTTTCTTCTATTTCCACCTGATTAGAAGATTTGTTACTGACATCTACAAAAACATACTTGTTATTGATGTACTTTTTTGCTAACGAATAATCATGCACCAAATCTACTGATTGCAATGCAAAATAATTAATCACCGAATCATTGGCTTCGTACCAATCATTGTTATAACATGAAGAACGATGGATGCGTTGATAATTCCATAACTTGTCATTCAGGAGTGTATCAATGGCTGAAAGAGCAGGGAGGCTGTCTAAATCTGTATTATCCACTAAAAATACTTTTGAAAGCTTTAATTGAGGCATGGTTTTAGCTCTTCCTCCAGGCCAGCCAGCAGCGGCATTTTTCCAAAGAGATTTCCAACGAATAGAATACGTTCCATGAGTAGAAACGATTTGTTCTGATGTTCTTACATATTCTATTGTAATTGCATTGGAAGTTGATACAACGGTTGTTGGAGAGGTCAAATGACTAGTTCGTTCATAGAGTACATTTGCAGTAGTATCTGCACCATCATACACTCTAAAAGTATCTACATTGCTTCCAGAAGTTCCTACAACAAATTCATCTATGAATAATTTTATACTGTCCACTTCATCAGGCATAATGGTAAATCGATAATATTTCGGCAACACCCCAGAACTTAATGTGCCAAACCCATCAAAATTTCCGGATCCATTTAAATAGTTCAAGGTATCTGAAAGAAGTTTTAAATTTTCTGTTGAAACATATTCGTATTGAGCAGCATTGGATGTAGTACTTTGTTCATCATAACGAAAATCTCTTATAAAAAGGGCACTATGTGAAGGTGTTTGAATTTTATTGAGGTAATATTTTTGTTCTGCGGTTTCAGAATAAGCTAAAATTTTTCCAGAATTACGGTTTTTGTCGCTGATGTCTAAAAAAGCGTTTAAGCCTTGTTCACTGCTTGCTGTAAAAGCATAATTAGCTCCATAATAGGGAAATCTGTCTTCAAAGCTATCCGCCCATAATCCATAATCATATTTTACCCAATACCCTTTGTCATCTTCATCCACCATTTCATTCTCATTACTGTCTTCAAAATCAGGTCCTGTAATGGCAGTTAACAACCAACGAACAGCATATTTGCTATTTTGTTTTGTTTCAAGTAATTCATAGGTGTAATCGTTTTCTACCAAATAATTCCCATTAACGTCTTCGTTTTTTTTAACTTCTCCCCCTTCAGCAATTATAACATTATGGTCTTTATCCAATGAAAAACTTCCTTGAATGTTGTAATAGGCATATACAGGTAAAGAGTAATGATAGGTATAACCGTTAAGGTCGGTAATTTGATATGCTCCAATTCCATTGCTAGGAAAAATAGTGTCGTTGGATCGATTAAAAGTGGTATCGTATTCTAAAAATCCAGCTACACCGGTTGCCAACTCAGAATTGGTGTAATATTCTATATAATTAGCTGTTCTGGTACGGTTTTTATTTGCGGTGTAGGTGTGATTTTCATCGTTATATCCTGCCCCATTAAAGGTTTGTGTTGAACTACTAATACTTTCCCCTGGTATAGGTAAATAGCTACTACCGGTTAAAG
>JBGTDF010000138.1:0-2546 GCA_041748455.1 Planktosalinus sp. | reverse complement strand
TTTCGATTGATTACCCCTAATGAGCATAAGGCACTTTTAATCTCTGATTTTGCTGTTTGGTTAGTGCCTCTTATTATTTTTTGGGCTATTTGGTTAAAAAAAGATTATTACAAATTCAAATGAAAATCGAAATGAAGAAGTACTATTTTCAAACAGTTAGCATATTCCTGCTCATTCTGTCCCTCATTGCCTTTTCCGATAATTTGATTACCGATGTGAGGCAGGAAAGCAATAGCGACCCCAAGTTTATTATTCACGGGCTGTTTATGTTTGCCTGGTTTATCATATTTGTCATTCAAGCCAATTTTATACGAAAAGGAAACTATGCTGCTCACATAAAATGGGGTGTTGCCGGAATGATTACCGCAATTGGGGTATTTGTAAGCACAGTATATGTGTTTGTAGCAATATATAAAGGATGGGATGCCATGCCGTATTTTGCTAAAGCCAACCGATTTTTTATGCTAAGTTTTGCAGTCTTGGTTGTGTTTGGCTATCTATACAGGAAAAATGGCGCAAGACACAAACGGTTTATTTATATGGCTTCGTTGTTAATTCTCGAACCCATTTTAAGCCGGGTTACAGGAAATCTATATATAGAAAATGTCGAAGGTTTTATTGCTATTGTTTGGAACGGACTGTTCATTTCACTCTTTGTTTATGACTGGCTGACGCTGAAAAAAATACACAAGATCTCCTGGATGGGTTTTGTGTGGTTTTATATTGTTTGGGTTATATCTGTGTTGATTTAAATGTGAATTTTAAATAAACAACAACAATATAGATTGCTATTAATCATCATTTCAAATAAAAGAACTTGTTTTCATTTTTGAGTCCTTTTTTTTATATCTTCATATTTAATTAACGCATAACCACCACATTATGAAATCAAAACAATTAGTATTAACCGTATTTATATTGTTGTTTTTGGTAACTGCCTGCAACAACAATCCCTGCCCGGAACCCAAAGCTCACGAAAAAGAAACCATTGATAAGGAACAACTCAAAGCTGAAATTGAAGAAATGTTTGTATTGACACATACCCTTTTTAAAGAAAAAGATGTTGATGGTCTTGTAGATCGGTTTATCCCCAACGGCACACTTAAATTACCAATTTCACCGCTTATTCATGGTCATGACGCTTTACGCGAAAACTATCAGTCAAACACCGAACTTGAAGATTTTAAACTTGACATTAAAACTCTGGATTTAGAAATCAGTGAAGCCGGCGATATGGCTTATGTGATGGGTGAGTTTATAGTTTCCTTCAACACACCACAAGGCTTGTATGAGGATACCGGGATAACCCTAATGGTTCTTGTAAGGGAAAACAAACATTGGAAAATTGCCTCTGAAGTGCTGAGCTCGATGCCGCAAATTCAATAAAAGCTTATACTAATGATGCACTTATTAAATTTTAAGACTTATACGACTCATCCGGCTTTGCAACACTTAATCAGGAAAGTGGTTGTACTGGAGTCTAAATATTTAAAAGTCAGTGCCCAATCAGACGAAAGCATCTATTTCCCAACGCCTGATGAGAGTATTTATATTCACATCAATACCCGATTTTTATCACGCAAATTAGACCAAGACCAACAAAGGCTATGCAGCCATTTTGTGGTAGTTACTCCCCAAATCACCCCAACAATGCTTAGCTTTGAAGACGACCATATTGCCATTGGTGTTCATTTTCATCCGGGCGGGTTGTATCAATTTTTAGGTATTCCCATCACTGAAATTTCTGATGATGGTTTTGACGGTGAAGACTTATTGGGCAACGAAATCAAGGAGTTTATAGAAAAATGCCATGACAAGCAAAACGATTTTGGGTTTTTGAACACAACTGTTCAGCAGTTTTTTCTTCAAAGACTTTATAAAATGAAAGCTCGCTTGCCTGTAGATGTTGCCCTAAGCTTTTTAATGACCCACCACAATGCTTCCATAGACCAAGCCGCATACATTGCTTGTTTGAGTCCACGCCAGTTTGAACGCAAATGCAAGGAAAGACTGGGGATGTCTCCCAAATTGTATGCCCGTTTATCCCGGTTTTTCAAAGCTTTTCACCAAATTGACACCAGTCAAAACACTCCATGGACAGATATTGTTTACGGGCTGGGCTATTATGACCAGATGCACTTTATCAAAGATTTTAAAGATTTTACCGGGCATACCCCCAACGGCATAAAAACCAAGCTGGAAGAAATCAATGTGCGCTTTCAACTGGAATGGGACAAACTTTAACATGTCGTTTTTTTACTATCACAACTCTTTTAATTCCCTCAATTTTGCTTTATAGTAACTCAAAATTTTGAAATCATGAAAAAGTTTGTTCCAGCAAAAATTAATTTAATTTTTAAAACTATGATTGTAATTATGTTATTGGCTTGCACCAAAAATGATGACCAGGGCGAAAGTCATATTGAACTTGCCAAAAAGGAGTATGAACAACTCAAGGCAAGTGGAAATTTTATTGAATTTTCTACACCTGATGAACAAAATCCCGGTCCGCCGTTTTATGCCCGCATAGCAGAAATGAGTGCAGA
>JBGTDF010000137.1:0-5445 GCA_041748455.1 Planktosalinus sp. | reverse complement strand
ATAGTTTCACCTATATTTTTATCTCCCACGATTTGGCGGTGGTAAAATATATGGCAGACCAGTTACTGGTTATGAATGCCGGAAAAATGGAAGAAATAGGAGAGGCTGACGAAATTTATGCAAATCCGGAGCGGGAATATACCAAAAAACTGATTGCGGCGATTCCAAAAGGAAAATGAGAAGAACGTTAAAACGGGGGTTTTGAGCATAAAAAAATCCCGTTCTAACCTCACAAAGAACGGGATTGACCTTTAGATCTGAAAATGTCAACAGATCTGGGGTTTTAATTTTAGCTACACAAACAAAAAAACTTTTTTGGCAACATACAGTACACTATTAACTAAAATAAAAGTAGGTTTTACTTTATTGTACGTTCCTCTAAAAACATTTTTGACTCTTGTCATATTCGTTTCCAAATTAAGTTTTACATTTTTGTAACTTACACATAGCTTGTAATAAGCTGGTTGATTTTGGGACTGCTAATATGAAAACAAAATCATAATAAAAACGATAAAAAGCATAAAAATTCGATTAAATGCGTAAAAATTTAACATTTGACCACAAATCGGGCCAATTTTCTCACAAGTTCACATGAAAAAACCCGCTTTTTTTAGAAAGCGGGTTTTAAAGTAACGTGGTTTATTTTATTAAAATTGCATCTCTGGGATATCCCCTTCAACGATTAAATTACCTTCTGTGGCTTTCTTTATTTCTTCCACACTAATTCCGGGAGCACGTTCCAAAAGCTGAAACCCTTTTTCGGTAACTTCCAAAACTGCAAGGTTGGTCACTATTTTCCTTACACACTTAACACCGGTAAGTGGTAATGCACAATTTTTTAGAAGTTTAGACTCTCCCGCTTTGTTGGTATGCATCATCGCCACAATTATATTTTCTGCGGAAGCAACTAAATCCATTGCGCCTCCCATTCCTTTAACCATTACCCCCGGTATTTTCCAGTTTGCGATATCGCCTACTTCAGAAACTTCCATGGCACCAAGAATGGTTAAATCCACATGTTTCCCCCTTATCATGGAAAAACTCATTGCAGAATCAAAGAATGAAGCTCCTGGCAATGCGGTAATCGTTTGTTTTCCGGCATTAATTAAATCGGGGTCCTCTTCTCCTTCAAAAGGAAAAGGTCCCATTCCTAAAACGCCATTTTCACTTTGAAATTCCACATCAATATCTTCCCTCACAAAATTAGCTACCAAAGTGGGTATCCCAATTCCCAGATTGACATAATAGCCATCTTTGACTTCTTTTGCGATGCGTTGTGCGATTTGTTCTTTGGATAAAGCCATATTTTTTAAAAGTTAGAAGTGTGAAGTAAAAAATTTAAAGTTTTACTTCTTATACTTTCTTTCTTACTGTTAGTTGTTCAATTCTCTTTTCATAATTTTTACCCTGAAAGATGCGTTGTACAAAAATGCCGGGAATATGAATCTGATTTGGGTCCAGGGCACCTGCGGGAAGTAATTCTTCCACTTCGACTACAGTTATTTTAGCAGCCCCACACATATTGGGATTAAAGTTTCTTGCTGTTCCTTTGAATATCAAGTTTCCTGCCTCATCGCCTTTCCAAGCTTTAATGAATGCGAAATCTGCTTCAAAGGCTTTTTCTAGCACATACCACTTTCCATTAAACTCCCTTTTCTCTTTGCCTTCAGCTACTTCTGTTCCGTAGCCTGCCGGGGTATAAAATGCAGGAAAACCGCCTTGTGCAGCTTGACATCGTTGCGCCAAAGTTCCTTGCGGAATTAATTCTACTTCGAGTTCGCCGCTTAACATTTGCCTTTCAAACTCCGCATTTTCCCCTACATAAGAGGAAATCATCTTTTTTATTTGCTTTTTGTGTAGTAAAAGTCCCAGTCCAAAATCATCCACACCGGCATTATTTGAAACGCAAGTGAGATTTTTTTTGTTGAGCTTCACTAATTGTGTAATTGCATTTTCAGGAATACCACTAAGGCCAAAACCTCCAAACATAAGTGTCATGCCATCTTCTATTCCCTGACAAGCTTCTTCAACACCCGATATTACTTTTCTAATCATATTTTAAAAACTAAATTCATCTATAAATTCATCATCATCATTTCTTTGTCTCCATTTGGAACAATCCGTTTCTATGGAAAGGTTTGCCGGACGTTTAAAAGCTTCTTTGGAAACACCGAGCTCTTCGTCCTCATAACAAGATTTCATGTAAGCCCCCCAAATAGGAAGAGCCATAGTTGCTCCTTGTCCATAACGAATTCCCGGAAAGTGGGATGCCCTGTCCTCAGCGCCTACCCAAACCCCGGTAACCAGATTGGGAACCATCCCAATAAACCATCCGTCACTTTGATTCTGTGTAGTTCCGGTTTTTCCTGCAATCGGGTTTGTAAGCCCATAGGGATACCCAGTCATGACTGACTTATAAAAGGCGTCATTTACAGCCCAGGTTGTTCTTAGCCTTCCGCCAGAGCCCCCTTGAGTAACTCCTTCCAGTAAACTGGTGGTGACATAAGCTGCTTCTTTGCTTAAAACATCCCTGGTTTCAGGAACGTGTTGAAAAAGGACTGTGCCATTTTTGTCTTCAATTCGGGATATAATTACCGGTTCTACATAAATTCCTTCGTTTACAAACACACTGTATGCTGCGACCATTTCATAAACGGTAACATCTGAAGACCCTAATGCAATAGCTGGCTGAGCAGGCATGTCTTTTGTATTTATCCCTAATTTTGTGGCAAGATCAATTACCGGCTGTGGCCCTGTTTTATCTATGAGATTTGCCGTGATTACATTATAAGATTCTGCAAGGGCTTTTTTCAGGTTTACCATACCGCTGTAATTATTTCCTGCATTTTTCGGTGTCCACGATTTTAAAAGTCCGTATTTGCCCTGTTCTATAGTATAAGGCGTATTGGGAAGTGTGTCGCAAGGCGACATGTGCAACTGGTCTATTGCAGTAGCATAGACAAAAGGCTTAAAGGTAGAGCCCACCTGTCGCTTACCGGTTTTGACCATATCATACTTAAAGTGTTTATAATTAATCCCGCCTACCCAAGCTTTTACCTCACCAGTTTGCGGATTCATGGACATCATGGATGCCTGTAAAAACGATTTGTAGTATCGGATAGAATCAATGGGTTTCATTATGGTATCGATATCTCCTTTCCAGGAAAAAATGCGCATCTCTGTTTCTTTATGAAAGGATTCCCTTATCTCTTCATCTGATTTATCCTGATCTTTTAAAGTTCTCCATCGATCACTCCTGCGCATTGCCGAATTGATAATGGTTTCTGTCTCCTCCTCGGTTATATCCCGGAAAGGAGCAGTTTTATTCTTTTCATTTTGCTTGTCAAATTCCACCTGTAAATTTGCAATGTGTTTTGTGAGTGCATTTTCAGCATTTTCCTGCATTTTTGAATCGATGGACGTGTAGATTTTTAATCCATCGCGGTAGATATTATATTTTGAGCCATCGGGTTTAGGGTTTTTGTCGATCCATTTTTGAATCTCTGCCCTGGTAAATTCCCTGAAATAAGTTGCCAGACCCTCGTCATGACCTTCCGGATTGTAGTTTAAATTTAATGGAAGTTGCTGCAAGGAATCTTTTACTTCCTTTGTAAGGAAATTATTTTTTTCCATTTGTGAAAGAACCACATTTCTTCGGTTTTTAACCATTTCTTCCCTTCGTAACGGATTAAAAAGCGAGGAATTTTTTAGCATTCCCACTAGCATAGCTCCTTCAGCAGTAGTTAAATCTTTGGGCTCTTTTCCAAAATAAATCCTCGACCCCGACCTGATACCTACTGCCTGGTTTAAAAAGTCATATTTGTTAAGATACATGGTGATAATTTCTTCCTTGGTGTATTGTCTCTCAAGCCTTGTGGCAATGACCCATTCCTTGATTTTTTGAGTAATCCTTGAAATTTTATTTCTAGAGCTAATACCGGTAAAAAGTTGTTTTGCCAATTGCTGTGTAATGGTGCTGGCCCCCCCTCTTTTTCCTAAAAAAATAGCGGCCCTAACGGTGCCTTTTGCATCAATTCCTGAGTGGTTATAAAAGCGCTCATCTTCTGTTGCTATAAGTGCCTGAATAAGATGTTCGGGTAAATCTTCATATTTGATGGGTGTCCTGTTTTCCCGGTAGAATTTTCCCAAAGTCTGACCGTCAGAAGATACAATTTCAGTAGCTAGATTAGTCTCGGGGTTTTCCAGTTCCTCAAACGTGGGAAGTGTTCCAAAAACTCCCCATGAGGCCAAAAGAAAAAGCAACACCACAAACCCCAGCATCCCTGCAAAGATTTTCCAGAAAGTGCGAATATGTTTGCCGGTTGTTGAAGATTCTTTTTTTATATTCTTTTTTGCCATTGTTACTTATTGCTTATTACTTGCTTCTATACTTATACCTACATCTGTAATCCCTTCCAATCTTGAAACGCCTTCTACCGATGCCTTATTGCGCATTACTTGTTCAATCTCCAAGGTGTATATCCCATCTTCAAAAAAACGAATATTCTCCCTGTACCAAAGTTTATTTTCTTTTAATGTCCCGCCGGTGCCAAGCCATGTGCCGTCAGGTTTGGCCATTTGGTATTGTAACGTATCTGTAATAATTTTTCCGTTGGGAAAATTCATTTTTACAATTAAAAATAAATTGCTGTATTTAAACTCATTTGTGTTTCGGATATTTAAAAATACATTATAAGAAGATAATGTGTCCATTTCTTTCAATTCAAAATTCATGATATCTCCTTCTGCCCAATACCCGGGTAGTGATTTATATTCACTATACACTTCATTGGAAGTACACCCTGATAAAAACCCCAAGCATAGGAAAAGGAACACTATTCTACCCATCACTTTGTGGTTTTCTTTTTTTTCTATTCTTGTTTTTAGACCTCTTTTTAGTGCTTTTGGGTTTATCAAATCTTGTTAAACTATCCTGTCCCACAACATTGTTATAAACAGTTTCTTGGGTTGCAACAACTTCTATAGCGTATGCTTCCAGCCCAACTGCTTTTTTCTTTTGATTGTTCAAAGCAATAATTTCATTTGCCTTATCTGCAGAAAGTTGGTGCCAGTTCATCCATTCCCCTTCATAAGCATACCAAAGAATACCTTTAAAAATATCCATCTTCTGACATACTGCCGTGCCTTTTTCTGTAAATAATTTTATCTCCGTATTTGGAAAATCTTTTAAAGCATCCATATAGGTGTCCAACTCATAATTCAAACAGCATTTTAATTTGCCACATTGCCCGGCTAACTTTTGTGGGTTCAGGGACAACTGCTGATATCTTGCCGCTGATGTATTTACCGATCTAAAATCTGTAAGCCAGGTGGAGCAGCACAATTCACGCCCGCAAGATCCAATGCCTCCCAAACGCGATGCTTCCTGACGGAAACCCACTTGTTTCATTTCTATTCTGGTGCTGAATTCCTGGGCAAATTCTT
>JBGTDF010000136.1:0-1667 GCA_041748455.1 Planktosalinus sp. | reverse complement strand
ACTAAAATACTTCCTCATAATTTTAACGAACTCATAGAGGCTTCCATCAAACATTTACAGGGTAAGAAGTTTACCCTTTTTCCTGATTTTCCAACGGGGGGTATTGCAGATATAACCAATTATAATGACGGTCTGCGTGGTGGAAAAGTACGCAGCCGTGCACGCATTCATCAGGAAGATAAAACCACTTTAGTAATTACCGAAATTCCTTTTGGGACCAATACTTCTTCACTAATTGAATCTATTCTAAAAGCAAATGAGTCCGGAAAAATCAAAATCAAAAAAATTGAGGACAATACTGCTGCAGAAGTAGAAATACAAATTCATTTGCCATCAGGCATATCCCCTGATAAAACCATAGATGCCTTGTATGCCTTTACAGCCTGTGAGACTTCCATATCCCCTTTAGGTTGTGTTATTGAAGACAATAAACCTTTGTTTGTGGGTGTTTCAGAAATGCTGCGACGTTCCACAGACAGAACCGTAGAACTTCTAAGGGCAGAATTGCAAATACAACTGGACGAACTGGAAGAGCAGTGGCATTTTGCTTCTCTCGAACGTATTTTTATTGAAAAGAGAATTTACCGGGATATTGAAGAACAAGAAACCTGGGAAGGGGTAATTGATGCCATCGATAAAGGTTTAAAGCCGCATATTGGGCATTTAAAACGCACCATTACTACGGATGATATTGTCAGATTGACAGAAATAAGGATTAAACGTATATCTAAATTTGATATTGACAAGGCACAGCAGAAAATTGATTCCTTAGAGGATCAAATTGAAACTATAAAAAACCATCTCGCTAACCTGATAGTGTATGCCATTGATTTTTTCAAGCGTTTGCGAAAAGAATACGGGGAAGGCAAAGAGAGAAAGACAGAACTGAAAATTTTTGATGATATAGAAGCCACAAAAGTGGTTATCCGGAACACTAAGCTCTATGTAAACAGGGAAGAAGGTTTTGTGGGCACAGCATTAAAGAAGGATGAATATGTTACTGATTGCAGCGATATTGACGATTTAATAGTTTTCACAGAAGATGGAAAATTAGTCATTACCAAAGTGGATGCAAAGACATTTATTGGAAAAAATATCATTCACGTTGCCGTTTTCAAGAAAAAAGACAAGCGCACCATTTATAATATGGTTTATAAAGATGGATTAAAAGGTGCCTCTTATGTAAAACGTTTTGCAGTGACCGGGGTTACACGGGATAAGGAATATGACCTGACACAAGAAAATAAAGGATCTAAAATACTTTACTTTACTGCCAACCCAAATGGGGAAGCAGAAATTGTACACATATTATTACGTCAAAGCGGAAGTATTAAAAAGCTGAAATTTGATTTGGACTTTGCAGATATTCTTGTCAAGAACCGAAACTCCAAAGGGAATATCGTCACTAAATACCCAATAAAACGTATTGAGTTAAAAGAAAAAGGGCTTTCCACCCTAAAACCTCGTAAAATATGGTTTGATGACTCTGTACAACGCTTAAATCTGGATAACAGAGGGGAATACTTGGGTGAATTCAGGAAAGAAGATCGATTGTTGATTATCAACCAATCGGGTAAACTAAAGACCGTAATTCCGGATGTATCCCTGCATTTTGAGGAGGATATGGTGGTATTGGAGAAATGGAAACCAAAGAAACCTATTTCAGC
>JBGTDF010000135.1:0-11014 GCA_041748455.1 Planktosalinus sp. | reverse complement strand
GCGCAAAGTTATTTGATTCCATATACTAAAGCAGAAGGAGGTTCTTTGGATACCGTTGTAACTTCTAAAGGGATTACGTCCAAAAACGTTGCTCAAAAATTTAATTTCAACAATGCATCTTCAGACGCAAAAGACATTCTGACCAACAAAGAAATCAACACAGTATTTATTGCAACCCCTCATAATTCACACGCTTCATATGTTATGGATGCCATCAAAGCAGGTAAAAATGTTTTTGTGGAAAAGCCATTGGCTATGAATTATGAAGAGTTAGACTCAGTAAAAAAAGCATATGAGGAAGGCAGTTCAAAACTTATGGTTGGGTTCAACAGAAGATTCTCTCCCATTGCAGTTAAAATTAAAGAGGAGTTTAAAAATAACGGGGAACCAAAAGTAATCAATATGAGGGTAAATGCGGGGTTTATACCTAAGGATCACTGGACACAAAACCCCAACCTGGGTGGCGGAAGAATTATTGGTGAAATGTGTCATTTTATTGATTTAATGCAGTTTTTCACTGACGCAAAACCCATAAAAGTATATGCAGATTGTATAAAAACATCCAATGAAACATTAACTGCACAAGATAATATCAGTATTACAATATCTTTTGAAGACGGTTCCGTAGGCAATTTGCTGTATGTAGGAAATGGCGATAAATCATTACCAAAAGAATTGATAGAAATATTTTCTGGCGGAAAAGTGGGCAGGATATTAGACTTTAGAAAAGGAGAATTACATAAAAATAATAAGATAACACCATTAAAACTGGATGGAAAAGGGCATAAACAAGAAGTTAGTGCCTTTATAGAATCATTAAAATCGGGTAAGGAAGCCCCTATTTCTTTTGAATCTTTATACCTCACAACCCAATGTACTTTTAAAATATTGGATTCATTAACAACAGGTTTACCGCAGAAACTATAATATTTTAGTAGTAAGAAAAACTTTAAAACGAATGCTTATTCTTAAACAAAGTTTCTTGAAATTGAAGGATTTCTGCGAAAGGGAAAATTACCGTGGTTGGGATCCATATGATGGCTTGAATAGTTCATTTTTTCAATCCTTGCCCATAATTTCTAAAAACCGCTTCTTTAGATTAGCCTGGATTCAATTCTTCAAAAGAAGCCCCATCAATTTCAGAGAAATTACAGGGGTCAAAAAAGGCTACAATGCAAAAGGGATTGGTCTATTTATAATTGGTTATTGCAATTTATATAAAGTGGAGCCAAAGCAGGAATATTTAGATAAAATCATCTCGCTTTCCAATACAGTTTTAGATTTACAAACAAAAGGTTATTCAGGAGCTTGCTGGGGCTATAATTTTGATTGGCAAGCTCGTGCTTTTTTTCAACCAAAAGGAACTCCCACAGTAGTAGCTACAACCTTCATAGCTGAAGCATTAATTGAGGCATTTAAAATAACCAACAACAAAATATATCTTGACACTGCCATAAGTGCGTCCCATTTTATCCTGAATGATTTAAACAAAACCTTTGATAAAAAAGGAAACTTTGCTTTTTCTTACTCTCCTCTTGACACAACTCAGGTGTTTAATGCCTCTTTGCTTGGCGCAAAATTACTGTGCCTTGTTTATGAACACACAAAAGACCAAACACTGCTTGTTGAAGCAGAAAAGGCGGTAGCTTATGTTTGCGATTTTCAGCAACAAAATGGTGCCTGGGCTTATGGAACTTTGCCTTTTCATCAATGGGTAGATAATTTTCATACAGGATATAACTTAGAATGCATTTACACCTATCAAAAAGTTTCAGGCGATATGAAGTTTGAAAAAAGCATTACAAAAGGACTTGCATATTACTTAAACACTTTTTTTACAGAAGAAGGTATTTCAAAATATTACAATAACTCGGTTTACCCCATAGATATTCATGCTCCGGCTCAGTTAACGGTTACACTTAGCAAATTAAATGTGTTAAAAAAACACATAGAGCTAGTTGAAAAAGTACTTCAATGGACACAAGAAAATATGCAGGATAAGAAAGGGTTTTTCTATTACCAGAAAAACAAGCTTTTCAATTCTAAAATCCCTTACATGCGCTGGGCACAGGCGTGGATGTTTTATTCGTATTCCTACTATTTTTTATCAAATAAGTAATTCTAATCTGTTTTTATTTGATACAATAGGTATTTTATTTATATACAATTTTATTTTAGCCCAAATACCCCTACTTTTGCCCGCAGATATGGCAATGCCGTTATGAGCCCTAAAATCAGTTTATTAAAAACCAATATTCACAACCTCTCCATGCAGGATACGCTTGCACTGGTGGAGCAGGCCATTGCTGAAAACAAACAATTGCACCATATGGTAGTGAATGCCTCTAAGCTGGTGACCCTTCAAAAAGACAATGAACTTCGCGAGAGCGTTAACAGCGCAGATATCATAAATGCAGACGGACAGGCAGTGGTTTGGGCATCTAAATTCCTGGGAGTGCCCTTAAAAGAGCGCGTAGCCGGCATTGACCTTATGGCAAACCTGATTGCAATGGCACATCAAAAAAATTACAAAATATTCCTTTTGGGAGCAAAAGAGGAAATAGTATCTAAGTTAGCGTCCATTTACACAACCCAGTATAGCCCGGAAATTCTTGCCGGCTACCGCAATGGCTATTTTGCGGAAGAACAGGAAGATACAATTGTAAATGATATTGTAAATTCAGGCGCACATATGCTTTTTGTAGCCATCACTTCCCCAAAAAAAGAAAACTTCCTTTACCGTCACAAAGCACAACTTTCCCGTGTAAACTTTATTATGGGAGTAGGCGGCAGCTTTGATGTCTTTGCAGGTAAAACCAAACGCGCACCCCAATGGATGCAAAAAATAGGTATGGAATGGTTTTACCGCTTTCTTCAAGAGCCCAAAAGAATGTGGAAAAGATACCTCGTGGGCAACACAAAATTCTTATTTTTGGTGCTTAAAGAAAAATTCCGCAGAAATCGCTAGAAGTAATTTATGCATTGGAGGAGTTTCTTTAAACAACTTTTATAATCAAATAATATAGTTCCCTTAAAAGCCCCTCTCCGAAGGAGAGGGGTTGGGGTGAGGAATATGAAAATAGCAGTAATAGGAACAGGTTATGTAGGCCTTGTAACAGGCACCTGCCTGGCAGAAACAGGAAACGAAGTGGTTTGTGTGGACATAGATGCAGCCAAAGTACAACGCATGAAGAATGGTGAAGTCCCCATTTATGAGCCGCATCTAGACATGCTTTTTGAACGGAATATAAAGGCAGGAAGATTGAGTTTCACTACCTCACTTGATGAGGGTTTAGCGCATGGCGAAATCATTTTTCTTGCACTCCCTACTCCCGAAGATGAAGATGGTTCAGCAGATTTAAAATATGTACTTGGCGTGGCTGAAGAGATTGGAAAAAAAATCTCTTCCTACAAAGTGATCGTGGATAAGAGTACCGTGCCCGTGGGCACTTCAGATAAAGTAAAAGCAACTATAGCAAAACATGCAAAGAGTGAGTTTGATGTAGTTTCCAACCCGGAATTTTTAAGGGAAGGATTTGCAGTTGATGACTTCTTAAAGCCCGAAAGAATTGTGGTCGGCTCCAGCAGCGAGCGTGCGACTACAATGATGAAAAAATTGTACAGTCCGTTTGTTCGCTCCGGAAACCCTATCATCATTATGGATGAACGCTCTGCAGAATTGACTAAATATGCATCCAATGCTTTTTTGGCCACAAAAATTACATTTATGAATGAGATTGCCAACTATTGCGAACTCGTGGGAGCTGATGTGGATCATGTTCGAATAGGTATGGGGACAGACTCGAGAATTGGGAAGCGATTTTTATTTCCCGGAATTGGGTATGGAGGTTCTTGTTTTCCAAAAGATGTAAAAGCACTTCATAAATCAGGCAAAGAGGTAAAACATGACTTCAAAATTTTAAATGCCGTTTTGGAAGTAAATAAAAAACAAAAGACCATATTGCTCCCAAAAATGGAAGCCTTTTTTAATGAAAATCTAAAAGGAAAAAAAATAGCAGTTTGGGGACTGGCCTTCAAACCCGAAACAGACGATATCAGGGAAGCACCTGCTTTAGATATAATTCAGGCATTATTGGAGAAAGAAGCAACAATATGCGCCTTTGATCCGGAAGCAATTGCTAATGTAAAAACTAAGTTAGGCAACCAAATTGAATATGCTGCATCTATGTATAAAGCCCTTGAAGGAGCAGATGCTTTATTGATTTGCACAGAGTGGAGTATTTTCAGGACCCCTGATTTTGATAAAATAAAATCAAAGTTAAAAAATCCGGTGATTTTTGACGGTAGAAATCTTTATGATGTGCTTGATATGAAAGAATTGGGCTTTGCGTATTATTCAATTGGTCGTCCATGAAAAAACGGGTTTTAATTACTGGCGCAGCAGGTTTTCTAGGTTCTCACTTATGTGACAGATTTATAAAAGAAGGCTATCACGTTATGGGGATGGACAATCTAATAACCGGTGATTTAAAGAATATTGAGCACCTGTTTAAACATCCCAATTTTGAATTTTACCACCACGACGTCACTACTTTTGTACACGTTCCCGGTGAACTGGATTATATTCTCCATTTTGCATCCCCCGCAAGTCCTATAGATTATTTAAAAATACCGATTCAGACCTTAAAAGTAAGTTCCTTGGGGACACATAATCTTTTAGGTTTGGCCAAAGAGAAAAAAGCACGCATTCTCATAGCTTCTACTTCTGAAGTATATGGCGATCCTGAAGTACATCCGCAAAATGAAGAATATAATGGCAATGTAAACGCCATAGGCCCTCGAGGGGTATATGATGAAGCTAAGCGCTTTCAGGAATCTATAACGATGGCATATCATCGCTTTCACGGTTTGGAAACCAGAATTGCGAGAATATTCAATACCTATGGTCCCAGAATGCGATTAAATGACGGCAGGGTGATTCCGGCATTTATAGGTCAGGCTCTTAGAGGGGAAGATTTAACCGTTTTTGGGGATGGTAGACAAACCCGCTCTTTTTGTTATGTGGACGATCAGGTAGAAGGACTTTACAGGCTGCTATTAAGTGATTATTCAGAGCCTGTTAATATTGGTAATCCTGACGAAATTACCATTTTGCAATTTGCTGATGAAATTGTAAAACTCACCGGCACCGAACAAAAAATTGTGTTTCAGCCATTGCCCCAAGATGACCCTATGCAACGTCAACCCGATATCACAAGGGCAAAAAAAATTCTTGGCTGGGAACCAAAAATTTCAAGGGAAACAGGAATGAAAATCACTTACGATTATTTTAAAAGTCTCACTGCTGAAGAGCTGTTAAAGAGGGAGCATAAAGATTTTGCCAAACATATAAGAAAATAAAGATGCTGTTTAAACGAGGAAGATATTCGGGCTATTTAAGGCCTATTTCATATGCCATTGATTTATTCTTGATCAATTATCTGGCTATTGAAATTTTCTTTGAGAATATGCCCTCGGTACATTTCATTTTTTTTGCATCGTTTGCCTGGATCTTACTTTCCATAAAATCCAATTTTTATGAAATCTATAGATTTACTCAGGTAATTAAAATCTTTTCCTTACTGCTTAAACAACTGGTTTTATTTACGCTTATAGTTTTTGCTTTTTTTGGGTATTACACGCACGTCAGCAAAGACCCTTCTTTAGTTTTGAGATATATTTTATCGGTATTTCTTTTTATAACCATTTTTAAACTCACAATTTTCTATTTATTAAAGAAATATCGTGTGCTCTTGGGCGGGAATTATCGCAATACTGTAATTATCGGCAAAAATAAAAAAACAGAACAATTAGAAGATTTCTTTAAGAAAAATCCTGTTTACGGCTACCAATTGCAAAAGGTATTTGATTTACGTGGTGAAGGTAAGGTAGAAATTGAAGATTGTTTTGAGTACATTCAAAAAAATGAAGTGGATGAAATATATTCGTCCGTTGGCGAACTCACCAATAAAGAAATTTTATCCCTTATAGATTTTGCGGATAACAACCTCAAAATATTGAAATTCTTGCCAGATAATAAGGAAATCTATACTAAAAAGTTGGAATATGACTATTATGGCTTTCTGCCGATTCTGTCACTGCGCAAAATTCCCATTCAGGAACCTTTTAATCAGTTTATTAAACGGATTTTTGACATTGTGACGTCACTATTAGTAATTGTAGGGGTTTTATCATGGATGACACCCATTCTTGCTCTTTTGATAAAACTGGATTCCAAGGGGCCGGTATTTTTTAAACAAAAGCGTAATGGTCTCGATTATCAGGAATTCTTTTGTTATAAATTCAGATCGATGAAACCAAACCCGGTAGCAGATTTATACCAGGTTACTAAAGGGGATGAAAGAATTACCAAAGTGGGTAAATTTATCAGGAAGACCAGTATTGATGAACTTCCTCAATTTATTAACGTGCTTACCGGCGATATGTCTGTCGTAGGTCCACGACCACATATGGTAAGCCATACCCATATGTATGCAGAGCGCATTGACAAATTTATGGTAAGACATTTTATTAAACCGGGAATCACCGGTCTGGCACAGGTAAGTGGATATCGGGGCGAAGTGGAAACAGATGAGGATATTATTAACCGCGTTAGGTTTGATATTTTTTACCTGGAAAACTGGTCGCTGCTTTTAGATCTTAAAATTGTATTTCAGACAATTTTTAATGCTGTAAAAGGGGAAAAGAAGGCATATTAGAGAACCTCAATTGCTGAAAATACAGTTTCAAATTGGGTGTCCAGATCAAAATACAATTGGGAGGTTTCCAGAATTTTATTTTTTAAAGGCAGAAACTTTTTTTGAGTTGCAATCTCCTCTAATAGTAAATTTAATCCTGTATAATCTTCTTCCGGAAGGACATGTCCTAATTGTTTATTTCGCACGATATCTGCTCCTTCCCCGTCAGATAAATATATAATCGGCAACCCAAGCGCAGCATATTCAAAGATTTTAGAAGGAACAGAGCCGTATATCCTATTTTTAAGCGGAATTATGCCTGCATCAAAGGATGCCATTTTTTTATGAAGTTCTTTTCTTTCCAAAGTACCGTGAAAATATATATTCGTTGAATTTTCAGTGAGTAAAGCCACTTCTTTCGCTTCAGGTCCATTCCCAAAAATGTGGAATTCCATATTTTGGGGCAGTTTTATTTCTTTGAGAATATGGCTAATCCCCTGCGCCACTCCAAGTAATCCCGCATAAACCACCTGTGTTTTTTCGTTTTTTTCTTCCGAAGGAGATGCAATGGCAATATTTGGAAAATTTCTATAGAGAATTACTTTTTTCTGTGGATAAGAGGTATGAATATACGCAATAATTTCATTGGATTGCACAAGTATCAAATGTGCTTTAGAATAGCAATATAATTCCAGCCTTTTCAACAAATTATAATACATTCCTTTCTTCAAGATGCCCATTTCCAGTCCTGCTAAAGGCCATAAATCGGAAACGTTGAGAATTATTTTCTTTCGTTTTAACCTTCCTAGAAAAACCGCCGTAGCACCAACGAGCAAAGGGGAACATTGTACAAATATTTTTTCGGGAGTCTTTTTAAAAACTAGAAAAAGAAACAAACTAAAACAAAAAGACAACATGGAAAACAACCGTAAAAATTTATTTGCCGAATTACTGGCAATATGCCATAAGCGGTAAACAGTTATACCTGATTCTATATTTTTTGACACCGCTTTGCCACGGTATCCTTTAAAAACAGAGCCATAGGGATAATTAGGCAACGGACAAACAACAGTAACCTTTACATCTTTGTTTACAAGAGCTTCGCCAAAAGTAAAAATACGGTTTGCCGCTGCACCGGTTTCCGGAGGGAAATAATTGGATATTATGAGAATTTTACCGGACATGGAGAAGGGAAGTAAACTGTTTTAATTTGCCACGATTTTTTCGGTCTAAAAATGCTACACGATTTAAATAAGTGATCAGGCCGGCTTCCAGATAGGTTTCAATGGCTTTCTCTACCTCCTTTTTCTCTTTATTGTTTAGTTTTCTTTCGGAAGTATAATCAATTTCAAAAGTATCTCTTTTTGTCTGTGTAATCACAAACTCTTTAACATTCCCACTATCTTCCATTATGCTTTTTGTGACATAGTAAAATGTGAGCCCCGGCACCATTTTTCCGCTTGGAAGTAGTGCTACATCATTAGTCCTTCCGATAAGCTCTTTTAAAACTGGGGTTTTTAAGTTACTTTTTTCATCAAGAATTCCCATGTCACCAATATCATATCTTATAAAAGGATGGGCCTTGTTGTACAAGGATGTAATAACAATACGCCCGGAAATTCCTTTAGGTACAGGTTGGTTTTTTTCGTCCAAAATCTCCACAAAAAGGGTTTCACTATTGACTATGAACTTGTCATTTGTATCGGTAAAGGCAATTAAATCTAATTCTGACGCACCATATTCATTTATCACAGGAACGCCAAATTGCTTTTCCATCAAAAGTTTATCGCTATCAAAAAGCATTTCAGAAGTAACAATACACACTTTCAGGGTTGGGCAAATAGTTTTTAAAACTATCTTTTTATCCAGCAAATACTTTGCAAAAAGAACAATGGAACTTGTGTAACCGTTGAGGTAATCAAATTTGGTTTTGGTGAATTTCTTATAAAACTGTTGCAGTTTCTTTTCCGAAAGATCAAAGACAGGAAAACGAAATCTGCTGCTAAGTGCGTCTTTAAGACGTTCTTTTGCATAACCGAGACTATTCAATGGAATGCCATAAAAGCGCGCCTGATAAGAGTGGTCAATATCCAGGCCATGCCACCCAAATCTGTCATGAATTATTGCCCAGGTTAATGCATGAGTCCATTTATCTTTAGCAAAAACAAATGGATGCCCGCTGGAACCGGATGTTTTATTTACATATATATTTTTTGAAGTATATCCTTTAGACAATCTGTCTTTCAATGGTTGTTGCAGATCGCTTTTATGCATTACAGGTATTTCCCCCCAATCTTCAGGAATTCTGTTACCAATAAATTTTTTGTAGAAGGTATTGTGCTCTAAATGATGGTTATATATCGCTTTGCGTTGTTCTTTCATATACGAAGGATAGTCTGCATCAGAAATTTCTTGAATTTTCTGTAGCTGTTGTTTTGCTTTCCCGATAGGAAATCCTTTTAAACGTAATGTGAAATTAAAAAAATTCAACCGTAAAAAATTAGTAGGACAATTTACAAACAATTATTTTTGAAGACGCTTATCTTTTTGAAAATATAAATTATATGAACATCCTTATCCTTGGCTCCGGTGGCAGAGAACACGCTTTTGCTTATTCGTTATCCCAAAGCCCCCTGTGCTCTTCTTTATATGTAGCTCCCGGAAATGCGGGTACTTCACAAGTTGCAACAAATGTCCCCATTGGCGTTACAGATTTTATTGCCATTAAAGAATTTGTTGTGGAAAATTCCATAAATATGGTGGTTGTAGGTCCTGAAGATCCGCTCGTGGAAGGTATTGTTGATTTTTTTGCTTCGGAAAACGAACTTAAAGAGGTGATGATCATCGGCCCATCGAAAGAAGGCGCACAAATGGAAGGCAGCAAGGAATTTGCGAAAGAATTCATGGAGGAATTTCAAATTCCAACAGCAGCTTACCAAAGTTTCACCAAAGAAACCCTTAATCAAGGGTTGCAGTATATAGAAAACACTAATCCACCTTATGTGCTAAAAGCCGACGGTCTCGCTGCGGGAAAAGGGGTGGTGATCCTCGATAATGCAGATGATGCCAAAAGAGAACTCCAACAAATGCTGGTGGAGGAGAAGTTTGGCAATGCAAGCAAAACAGTGGTCATAGAACAATTTTTAAAAGGAATTGAACTTTCGGTATTTGTACTTACCGATGGTAAAAACTATAAAGTGTTGCCCACCGCAAAAGATTATAAACGGATTGGCGAAGGCGACACAGGCCTAAATACCGGTGGTATGGGTGCAATTTCCCCGGTTCCTTTTGCAGATGCCACGTTGATGCAAAAAATTGAAGAAAGAATAGTAAAACCCACTATAGAAGGCATTTTAAAAAGAAAAATGAACTACAAAGGCTTTGTGTTCATTGGGCTGATAAAAGTGGACGACGAACCGTTTGTGATAGAATACAACGTGCGTATGGGCGACCCGGAAACAGAAGTTGTACTTCCGCGAATAAAAACAGATATGGTAAGTTTACTGGAAGCCACTGCAAAAGGCACTTTAGATAAGATTTCTCTTGATATGGACACTCGCGCTGCCACTACTGTGATGCTGGTTTCGGGAGGGTATCCCGAGGGTTATGAAAAAGGAAAGGAAATTAAAGGATTAGAAAATACAGAAGGCTCTCTTGTTTTTCACGCAGGCACTTCTGAAAGAAACGAAAAAATTGTAACCAATGGAGGAAGGGTGATTGCAGTTACATCTTTGCATGAAGACTATAAACAAGCACTAAAAAAATCCTATCAAAATGCCGAAAAAATCAACTTTGACAGGAAGTATTTCAGAAAAGATATCGGCTTTGATTTATAGATAATACTTTCCCCCTCCTTTGGAGGGGGTTAGGGGGAGGATTGTTATCCCAAATAAGAATGGGAAGTGGAAGAACGGTCTTCAGTACCTTCCTCATTATATGCTTTTAACTGTTTCATCCAAAAAACAAACGCAACCAAACCAATAATAGCAAATACCCAGTTTAATGCATTGGCCAAAAACCAGCTTTCCAATTCCATCGAACGAATTCCATCGAGTGGGTTTATTAAAATAGCTTCTGTTACCGATTGAATTCCTTCAAAAACACCTTTCAAACTCATAAGTTCCTATATTTACGGTACAAAAATATAAAATTAATTGGAGTTCCATTACTTTTGTTTCACTTTAGTTGTCTTTGTTCCGCTAATTAAAATATCTTGTTTTATAAACTAATGCAAAAGCCGGGGACAAAAATATTTAACATTTAAAATGAGCAACAAATACTTATGTTAACAAGCTTTTTTAGCAAATCAAAACCCG
>JBGTDF010000134.1:0-10016 GCA_041748455.1 Planktosalinus sp. | reverse complement strand
TGTGGGGGAGCCCATCAACGAAGAAGCGTGGCACTGGTACAACGACCACGTTGGCAAAAAACGATGCCCGCTCGTGGATACCTGGTGGCAAACCGAAACCGGCGGGATTCTCATTTCACCCTTGCCATTTGTAACACCCACAAAACCCACGTATGCCTCTTTGCCGTTACCCGGAGTGCAACCGGTGCTAATGGACGAGTTGCGCAATGAGATTGAAGATAATCAGGTAGTGGGAAGCTTGTGCATGAAATTTCCTTGGCCGGGAATGGCACGCACCATTTGGGGCGACCACAAACGATTTAAAGAAACCTATTTCACCGCTTACCCCGGTAAATACTTTACCGGCGACGGTGCACTTAGGGATGAGGTGGGCTATTACCGCATCACGGGGCGTATGGATGATGTGGTAATTGTTTCAGGTCACAATCTGGGAACTGCACCAATTGAAGATGCCATTAACGAACATCCCGCTGTTGCAGAAAGTGCCATCGTTGGTTTTCCGCACGATATCAAAGGAAGTGCGTTATACGGATTTGTAATCCTAAAAGAAACCGGAGCAGGAAGGGTGCACGACAATCTGCGAAAAGAAATAAACGAAATGATCTCTGACCAGATTGGTCCCATTGCCAAGCTGGATAAAATTCAGTTTGTTTCGGGTTTACCAAAAACGCGTTCGGGTAAGATAATGCGACGCATCCTCAGAAAAATCGCAGAAGGTGATTTTTCCAATTTTGGGGATATATCCACTTTGTTGAATCCGGAAATCGTGGAAGAAATAAAAGAAAACCGTCTTTAATGGCTCAACCCTCTCAGTCCCGATTACTATCGGGACTGAGAGGGTTCTCTTTTTACATAAATCCGTTTTTGACAATGATAAATTAATTGCAATATTTGGATATCAATTCATAGGCTTCTTTTCTTCCATTTTCACCTGCCTTACTAAAGTCTAAGCAGGCTTCTTTAGGTCTATCTAATTTTAAATAAATCATACCTCTATATAAACCAGCATTATAATAAGAGTTACCACTTCCATCATTTAATACATAATCAAAATCAGACAGAGCTCCATACAAATCATTTAAGTAATACTTTGCTTGTCCTCTCATTAAGTAATAGTGCCAAACGGATAAAGTTCTCTCAGTGTTAACTTGATTTTTTTCTTCAATTAAAATTGTATAATTTCGTATAGCTTCAGCAAAATCTCCATTATCAAAATAAGCTAATGCTTTACCTTCTAATGCAGAAAAATTTCTGTTATCTAATTTTAAAGATTCATTATAGAGACTAATTGCACCATTATAATCTTTATTATAATGTTTCTTATCTGCTTTACTATTAAACTCATCTATTTGAAATCGAATTTTATTTTGTTCTATTGTTTCTTTTTCATTTCTACTATTTTCACAAGATATATGAAGAAGCAGTAAATAGATAAAGGAAAAAAGTTTAAAATACTTATTTATCATAGTACAGGTATAGAATTATGTATGAAATAATGGCTAAAAAATTATTAAAATTTTTGTACTAACCTCTTACCATATTGTAAAAAATCAATAATAAATATCAAGGGGTCAAATGAATATACTTTACAATTAAGTATTAAATCTTTTCCATCGTTTAATTCAGAGTTTTTAAATATAATTCTAAAATTATTTGAATTTTTATTTGATTTTATTAAATCAAAACCCTCAGAAAAGTAATCTTTATCAGCTTTGTTTTTATTAATCCTTATGCATGAAGTATTGTTAGCTCCCAGATAAAGTGTGATTTCTAAATTATCATAATAACTATTTGGTTCGATATTTTTGTTCTCCCAGACTCCTATTAAATCTTCTTTATCAATTTTAAAACTTATCATTTTCTTAAATATATAATTTCATTAATATTCATTAATAAATTTATTAAAACACATTCAATAAAACCTAAAAAAATTACTTAAATATAAATCACTTATATAATAAAATTTTATTCTAACGATAACATTTCTTCATCCCCATCCTCACTTGCCCTTTTGAGCAACTTCTCATTTTGCTGCTTGCTGGCTTTGGCACCAAGGGTTTTTAAGTTTTCCACACGTTTGATGAGGTTGCCTTTACCGGTGAGTTTGACCATGGCGTTTTCATAGGATTTTTGCACAGTCCCTATCTGGTTCCCCACTTTAATGAGTTCGTCGGTCAGGTTTACAAAAGCATCATACAGTCTTCCTGCCTGGGTGGCGATTTCGATGGCGTTTTCTTTTTGTTTTTCGTTCTGCCACATACTGTCGATGGTTTTTAAAACCGCGAGCAGGGTAGTGGGGGTCACGATGATGATGTTTTTCTCAAACGCATCAGAATATAAAGCGGGATATTCCATGGAAGCAATCGCAAATGCAGATTCTATGGGGATAAACAACAATACAAAATCAGGGCTCTCCATTTCATAGAGTTGGTGGTAGTTTTTTTCTCCCAGTTCGCTCACCCGTTTTCTAATGGAAAGCAGGTGGTTTTTTAAATGGAGCGGTCTTTCTATTTCTTCCGTTTCATTGATATAGCGCTCATAAGCCACCAGCGAAACCTTGGAATCCACCACCAGTTTTTTATCGCCCGGCAAATGAATGATGATATCGGGCATCACACGTCGTCCTTCTTCGTTGGTAAAACTTTGTTGCACAAAATACTCGCTGTCTTTTTTCAAACCGCTGCGTTCCAGTACACGCTCCAAAACAAGTTCGCCCCAGTTCCCCTGCATTTTGGTGTCCCCTTTAAGGGCTTTGGTAAGGTTGGTGGTTTCTTTGCTCATCTGCTCGTTGAGCTCTTTCAGGCCGATAATTTGTTGCCTTAGGTCTGCAGTACGATTGATATCTTCTTTGTTGGTTTCCTCCACCCGTTTTTCAAAATGCTGTATTTTTTCCTGTAAGGGTTTTAAGATGGCGTCGATGTTTTCTTTATTTTGGGTGGTGAACTTGGTGGACTTTTCATCCAGTATTTTATTGGCGAGATTCTCAAATTCCTTTTGAAAACGTTCCTGCAGTTTTTCTACTTCAGCTTTTTGCTCGTCGTTGCGTTGTTTTAGGTTGTCAAAATCAGCATTGCGACGGGTGAGTTCAACCGATAATTGGTCTTTTTCATTTCTTATTTTCTCGCGTTCTTGTTCTAATTGATTTATACTTTGGTTTAGCCCATTAATGGTGTTGGTTGTTTGATTTAGGCGCTCTTCTAATGTGCTTTGTTGGCTTTTACTTTTTAGTTTGTTGATGACAATACCAATATATGCACCGATGCCTGCAGAAATAAAAACTATGAGAATTAAAATAAGAGTTTCGTTCATGAGTAAAATGTCTATTTGTAAAAGTAATAAATTAATCAGATTTGAATTTGAGAAATTCTAATCTTTCTTAACATTTGAAAATTCATACTTTTTTAATGTTTGTTGAAGAATCTTCCAATGACGTCGCAATTGTCTCTTAATTTCTGGTGCTTCTAAATCATCAGAAGCTCTATAAGCATATCTTAAGTAATTACCTCTAAATTTCCGATCAAAATATCTTGTTACGGCTCTACTGTTTACAAAATTTGTTCTCTTTGTGGGTAGCATTCTAGATTTCTCACCTTTAAAGCTAAATAGTCTATACACTTTTCTTTTAAATAAAGGAGCTTCATCTAATAGATGTTTTTCTTTAAATGCCTCTACGCGTTTATGTTTTCTTTTAATAGCTTGCTTCATTTCTCTATAAAAATTCGCTAAATTTTTAGATTTTATCAACGTTTGATAGCCATAGAATTCAAAGCCTAAATAATTTAAAGGAATATTCTCCTTTAAATTACCTCCATTAGTTATTTTATAGCATTGTAAGCGGCCATTGTTTAATTTGAAAAGTGTTTTTTCTGTTTTATCTAAGGAAACTGATAATTCACTTTTTATCATTTCATTTTTAACAAATTGTTCAATAAATTCTATTTGACTCTCTTTACAAACCATAATAATATCATCTGAATATCTACGATAAAATACATTATGTTTTAATACCAATTCATTTATTATTGCTTCATCAAAGTCAAGCATATAAATATTTGCTAAAAGTGCACTTATTGGGAGTCCTTGAGGTATGCCAATTAATTTTTTTTGTTCATTTTGTTTTTGGTTTTTATGAATTATTATTTCTGAATCAAATAATTCTTTAATGTTTCTGAAAAACGTGTGTTTACCATCTTTTTTATATTTAGCTAATTGCTTTTCATTAAAATGTCCATTTTTTGTTTTTAAATCTTTCAGTTTAACATAAGAAAAACAGGTGGTAGCTTTAAATAGATTAAAATGATCTTTTGGTAAAGTTTTGTTATCTAATATTTTTGCCCAGGCCAGCTTAAGCCTTTTATGATTTAAACTTGGAAAAAAATTTTCTATATCTAAAACAAGAGTTACACAGTTCTCCCTTTTTTTAATTTCAAGAAACACATCTTTCGCAAAATGAACATTGTTTTTAAATTTTACTTTATCATCAGTTTCAATTTGTCTATAGGCGGTTATGGAATTAGATAGAAAGCTGTTTTTTTTTAGATAGAATTCATATTTTGGAGTTAATATTTGCTGAGTGTAATATGAGTAAATATGGGCATCAATATGTGTTGCATATAATATTTCTCTGATTTTAGTATTAGAAGTTAATTTTCCTTTCTTTATTTTTTTATGTGAACGCTTTAAAACCCCATTAAAATCAGATATTTTGTAACGCCGCTGTTTAATTTCTTTAAAAATGAGAGGTGAAAAAGAATGATTTTTTATTTTTTTGGGATTACTTATGTAACGTTCAATGCTTTTTCTCATAGACAACGATGTCTTATTAGAAAAATGAGGATAACCTCTGTCTTTAAACCAGTCTTTTTGTTTTCTCATCTTAAATAAAAGTAAGAGAAGTTCTCGCACGTATTTATAGCAGAATAGAACTTACAATATGTTGATATTGAACCATTAGCCGAGTTCTCGACTCACGTTGCAATTGTACGTTGACTATACCATTGTGGTATAGCATATTGTTAAATTTAAACCTAAACTTTCTAGAAATGTTTGTAACATTCACTAAATTATTTCGTCTAATAAATATATTATATAAATACACCTGTAAATTACAGACCCTGCTGGTTTACACAGCATTTATATCGATATACTTGCTGGGTAAACCAGCTGATACAACTTTCCTAATCTCCATATTTATTATCCCTTTTTTATATTTGAAGGTCGGATTAAGTGATTAATTGTGAAATTAATACAGTAGTTCAACAAATGTTTTATTCCTTTTAACTAAAGAACTTCTCTACTTTGCTGTAAATATAATCTTATTCTTATATTTATACCAAATAATCTTTTTATGACTTTAGAAAATAAATATTTTGTTGGTGATATTGTTACATTTAAAACGCATCCTTTATTATATGATTTAAATATTAAAGGTGATGGTAAGTTAGTCCCCCCTTTTATGGTAGTTAGGGAGGTTCTTTTTGAGGATAAAAAAAAGAAAGTTGTAGATGATGTAACAGGTATGAAAATTGGTGAAAGAATAAAGTATAATTGTGTTTTTTTTGACGATAACAGATGTGAATTTAATGAAGTAATGATTTATGAAACGATGCTTCAGGACTTTACAAAGTTTTATATAGCAAGAATGGATGGTAAGAAGAAAAGTGACGATGAATATGAAAGTCTTTTAACTGAAGTATCCAAATACTCATTACCGGCATATAATTACGGTAATTTGGTTTATTTTAAAACTAAAAAACTTGAAATCTATAAAAAAAGAAGTTCAAAAAGAACTGAAATAATAGGAGGAAAAAAAGAGGAAAGAGAAACTATTCAATACGTTGTTAATTATTCTACCCCAGAGTTCATTTTATGTGGTTATAAAAAAGAATTTGGTACAGATTTATTTTATCCCAATGGTGAGAAAAAGAAACTAGTCTCAGAGGTCTTATTTAAAGTAAAGTGGTTTAATTCGTCTCAAATGAAATTTAGTGAACAGTATTTGCCAATGGAATGTTTTATAGATAAACAACCTTTTAAAACTAAAGTGCCACATAATGAAGAAGAGGTAAAACCAATAAAATCAAATAAAAAATCTGTGAACAAAACTGAAATTCAGCCTTCTTCTAAAAGAAAATCCAAATCCTAAAAGTTTTTGAGAGCACAGATATTTTATTTTACAGTTTCCCTCCTTTAACGGCCAGGTCGGCATTCCCGCAAAAAAAACAAACAGATTTCCAATTGTTCTACCCAAAGACCACACTTGTTCGAGGTTTGTTCCTGAAAAGTACCTTTTTTAAAAAACAATCCCGAACAAAACCCGAACAAAACTAAAACCGCACTAGAACAAGACTGGGAGAAAACTGGGAGAAAACCCCTCGTTTTTTGCTCAAAAGGGTCAAATGGTGTCAACAGGGGTCAAAAAGGGTCATCTGGGGTTATATGCAAGAACCCATAAGCAAAACTATCTCAGGAAATAAACCACTTTAGTCATAATCCGGGATATTTTTGCCTAACACAATGTCTCGATCAATAGTCAGCATACCGTTTACAGTTTTAGGAGTTACTATTCCTGAACCGCCACGGTTTCTTAATCTTTCTCGTCTTTCACGGGTCAATAAAGGGTCATCCTCAAAAACATAGTCGTCCAGGTAATATTCGTTTGTACCGGGTTCTTTTACAGTAAGGTGAATGTGCTCGGGTTCGCTACCATCAGGATAAGCCGCCGGGCGAAAAGTATAGAAGGTATATTTCCCGTCTTTTCCGGTGATAATCCAGCCCCTGATAAAGCCGTGCCTTCTTGCCCAGCCTTTTTCATCGCCCTTCTTTTCATAAAACCCTTCCCGGTTTGTATGGTAGATGTACAGGATGACATTTTCGGCAGGAGTTTTCCCGTCTTTCTGAAAAACGGTTCCTGTTATTTTTAGTTTTGGCTCTCTATCCCCAAAGGTAGGCAGCGTATCTATCGCAGTCAATTTTAAATCGCCATATTCATAGATAGCCTCACAACCTTCACAGCCACCACCCACGAGTTTGGTTTCGGTTTTAGGTGAGGTTTTGCTTTGCGCACAGGAAGCGAATACAAATAAAAAAAGGAAAGCTGGTACAAGTAATTTTTTTCCGGGGTAGTCCATAGTTTTTTGTTTAAAATTTATTTCGAAACAAAAATAGAAGCCGATTTGCCGGGATAAAAATTTAATGGTCTAAGCTGTGGAGTTTATGTGCTAAGTGGATGACCGGTTGTAAATGCTTTTTTAAAATCAGTCGCATAGGTCCTGCTCAGGCGTGTTTTTGTGCCGTTTTTCAACAACACATCATAATCCCCATTTAATCGCGAGGTAAAGGAAACTACTTTATGGATGTTAACTATGGTGGATTTATGAATCCTCACAAAAACCGTGTTGTCCAATCTTTTTCCAATGGATTTTAGGGTTTCGGTGTGCAGGTATTTTTTGTTTTCGAGTTGTATGGAAATATAGGGCGTTGCTGAAGTGATTACCATAATATCGGTGGTATTTACAATCGTGTTTCCTTTTCCGGAGTTGATGACTATATGTTCCGCAGACATATTTTTATTTATCACTTTAGAAACAGCCGGAGTTTTGGAAAAATATTTATACCCCAATACAAATCCACTATAGATTAACAGCAGTTTGTAAAAATCATTTGCCAGTGTGTACATCACAATTTTGGACATATCATACCTTCCATTATAAAAAAGGAACGATAAAACGGTGAAAAGAAACAGTAAGAGGAGAAAGTGAATTACCGTGGGGACCAGTATATAGAAAACGGTCTGTGCAGCACCATTTATATTTTTGGATTTTAAAAGGGTGTACAGCCCGGCTAAAATGGGAATAAAGAGAATCCAAATGGTTTTGAACAAGAGGGATTCGCTCAGGTAAAAGGCATATCCGCTTCGCTGAGACTCCAGGAAATCCTGAAAAATGGTAAGTGCTACAATACATAAGAAAGCCACAGAAAGACCAATCAGCAGTTTGTTGGTACTAACTTTTATATCAGGCGCAAAGACTTTTTGAAGGAGGGTGCTTACCATGAGTATTTCTGTTTAAAGATGCTATCCGGTTCTTACATATATAATTATTTTCACAGCGTCTCCAATGCCGGGACGGTTAGTTTTTCAATATCCCAGTTGGCCCGTTTAGCCCCTGCCTGATAGGCAGATTCCATAAAGTCAAGAAGTGCCTCTCTGGGATTGTCTTCTGCTAACAAATCATTGTATTTCAAAATCGCCATCGGGCTTCCGTTATTATCCACCCAGATGGACGAAGCAGGATGCAAGGTTTCCCGGTCCAGGCCTTCGGGTGCAGGATAGGTATAGGAATAGAATGCAGGTTCGGGCATCTTTTCATCCCCCGCCCAGAAACCAAAACTGATGCATTCGTGGGAATAAGCATCCTTGTCTGACAGGCGTGCGCCATCCCCCATGCGTGGTGCTTCCTTCCCGGAAAAACGGGTGACCGCTATATCCATCGAATGCCAATACAGTTGAACGGGACAGGTTTTACCATAAAAACGACCGCTGAATTCTTTTAAAACAGCATCTACCCATAAGAGGGTTCGCCATAGGTCTTGGGTATATATCTTATCATAGTGGTGGTATTCGGTGATTTCTCCGAAAGCTTTGTCGATACCCAAATCAAAGGGAACATCCACAATAGAAACGGTAATATTGAATTTCTGAAGAAGGCTTATAAGATTTTTGTAAAAATCAGCCACCGTAAGGCTCTCATCTAAAGGAAAACTGTCATTTTCCCCTTTACTGGTGCTAACCTCCAATTGGTGCTTAATGACATTTAAGGTGATGCTAAACTTGTCGACACCCGAATTGTATGCAATGGGTCCTGTTGTCAACCCCCGGGTATCCACATATTCGGTGATATACCACCAGTGATTTTTTCTGGGGGTCATTTTTAAACGAATTTTACCCATGATCTGCAGGAACAAATGAAGTGTCATTTTCTTTTTTTCATTTCCTTTATATTGCAATACGGGTAATCGGAATGGATTATTCATAGCTAAAAATTTAAGATTGTTATTGTTCTACCCCCTTTAGTGTCCCAAATACAGCCTTTTGTAAAGAAAGTAATGCAGGCCTTTTTTTAGAGACATTCACTTAAAGAATGTTATGAGGTATGACGCCCACCCATCGCTATGTATGCGTTTTTGGATTATAATAGTTATAATGCGATTAGCGAACTTGTCGAAATAAAGATACAAAAAATTTAAAATGCAGGGAAATGCCGTATAAGGGGTGAATTTAAAGTAGTAATATTATTATTAATAAGTAACAAGAAAAAGTATAGAAAATCACTTCACAATCCTAAAACTCCCTGTATCTCCATCAAAATCAATGAGGTTTTTAGGGAAGAGAGCAGAAAAACAACCTTCTTCGATTAATTCACAGGGATCTCCAAAATAGGTTTTTTCAGGGGTCATGACAATCATTTGGTCACACAATTGTATAGCGAGGTCAATTTCATGAGTTGAGAAGAGAATGGTCTTATTTTTACTGAGGGTTTTCAGCAGTTTTAATATAGATGCCCTGTGGTAAATGTCGAGATGCGTAGTGGGTTCGTCAAGAATGATAATGGGTGTGTCCTGTGCCAATGCCCTTGCGATAAGGGCACGTTGTAATTGTCCATCGCTGAGTTCATAACATTTGCGGTCTTTGAAGGGGAGCATTTCGGTGGCATTCAGGGCTTCAAGGATGTGTTTTTTATCATCTTCGGTGAGGGTGCCAAGCCAATTGGTGTAAGGCTGTCTTCCTAAAGCGACGAGTTCGCCCACGGTCATGTTTTTGGAGGCGGGTATTTCAGTAAGGACCACACTGAGGGTTTCTGCAAGGGATTCAAAATTATAGGAATCTAAAGAATTTCCATTGATAATGACCTTTCCGGAAAGAGGTTTTTGAACCTTACACAACGTGCGCAATAAAGTGGATTTCCCGATTCCGTTACTGCCCACCAACCCGACGAGTGCACCTTTCTCCAGCGAAA
>JBGTDF010000133.1:0-2796 GCA_041748455.1 Planktosalinus sp. | reverse complement strand
CTGCTCCCCTGCTTAACCCTCCAACAACAACAGATGAGTTTGTAGTTGTGGCAGCATAAGGACTAGTGCCATAGCCCGTTAGACCTGTTACATTCCATCCTGCCAAAACTGTGGATAATTCAAAAGTAGTTGGATATATAGTTCGCCACACCCCATCCACGCCATCATAGATTTGTAAATACCTGATTGCACCATCGGTTACATAGACTAAAAGACCATCATCAGCAGCAGTAACCGGTATTAAATCCCGTTGCGCCATGGTCACTTTCGGGGGCATTAAACCCCCAAAATTAGTACCGTTATTGGAACTGCTTATATCCAACGCTGCAGAGGGAGAAGGTGTGGTCGTGTTTATTCCCACCTGGGAAAACAAGGAAATATTCAGAAAAAAAACGAAAATAGAAAATACTGTTGTTTTCATACGCAAAGTTTAGATTGCGCATAAGCAGGATTTATTAGGGCGTGTAAACGTAAATATAATAAATATCTATCACGTTGCTTTTATGTTATTTAAACTTTATGATAAAAAAATGAAAACCCTTAAGGTTCCACATCAAAGGTTTTGGAAGGGTTCTTTTCTGCCGGATAGTGGAGCATTCCTTCCCCGTCTGCAATGATACTAGAAACGGTAGCATCACCGGTTACATTCACCACCGTCCTAAACATATCCAATATGCGGTCCACCGGAAAAATAATCGCTATCCACGCCGGATTAAGACCTACGGAGTCCAAAACAATAATCAGCATAACCAACCCTGCGCTTGGTACTGCCGCAGAACCTATGGATGCCAGGGTTGCTGTAGCAACCACTATTAATTGCTGGGTCATAGTTAAATCAATCATGTGCATCTGCGCCAGAAAAACCACGGCAATGGCCTGATACATGCTCGTTCCGTCCATGTTCACTGTTGCACCGATAGGCAGTACAAAACTGGATATTTTTTTATCCACCCCAAGATTATTTTCCACACATTCCATAGTGACCGGTAAAGTAGCAGCACTACTGGATGTTGAAAAAGCCAAAGTTTGTGCAGGGCTCATTGCTTTAAAAAAACCTGTATATGGAATTTTTTTCACAAATATTTTCAATATTAGCGGGTATATAACAAATATCATAAGCAATAAACCAAACAATACCACAAGGGAATACCAGCTAAGACCTTTAAATATTTCCAATACCTTACCTATGTCGTCTCCTGCCATTTTACTGACCACACCGGCTAATAAGGCAAAGACAAAAAACGGTGCAGCCTGCATAACGAGGTCGACCATTTTAAGGAATACTTCCATGGCACCGTCCACTAAATTCTGTACAGGCCTGGACTTTTCTTCCGGGATAAAAAGTAAGCATACCCCAAAAAAGATGGCAAAGAAGATAATCTGAAGCATCATGCCGTTATTGGAAAGGGCAAAAAAGAAGTTGTCCGGCACTATATCCACCAAAGGTTGTAATGGTGTGGTTTGTTTTCTTTTTTCTGCAATTTCCAAACGGTCTGAAAGAGAAACTTCCTTGAGTTCGCTTTTGGTCAAATCAGATATTTCCCTTGCACGCTCCATAAACATGGGGTCCTGCAAATAATTTACACCGTCTTTTAGCTCATATCCCTGTGAGGATGCCCATATTTCATAGCTTATCCTGTTATCAATGCGGCTTTGTTCATCGATCAATTCGCCCGGCTTGAAGGTATTTACCAGCAATAATCCAAGACCAATCGCTGACACAGTGGTTATGAGATAGATCAACAGCGTCTTCCCTCCCATTCTACCCAGACTTTTGGGATCTCCTATATTTGCCACACCACCTATTATCGAAAACAAAACCAGAGGCACTGCAATTAATTTTAAAAGATTGATAAAAATGGTTCCAAACGGATCAATCCAGTTGATCGTAAATGCACTCCATCCCATGGAACTCGACACCAATGCCCAAATAATACCGAGGACCATTCCAATAATTATTTTCCAATGTAATGCGAGTTTTTTCATATCTTTTAAAGTAGTAAAATTTATACTTTTGAAATTTTATTTAGTAAATAAAAATCGGCCAAAACCAGTGCGGCCATCGCTTCCACTATAGGCACCGCCCTGGGGACCACACAAGGGTCATGCCTTCCCTTGCCTTGAATTTCGGCTTTATTGCCTGCATTGTCTATGGTATCTTGTTTCTGCATTATAGTCGCCACCGGTTTAAATGCTACTCTGAAATAGATATCCATACCGTTACTTATACCGCCCTGTATCCCCCCGCTTAGGTTGGTTTTAGTCGTCCCATCTTTCTGAAAAATATCATTGTGTTCGCTGCCTTTCATTCGTGCACCGCAAAAACCACTACCAAATTCAAATCCTTTTACTGCGTTGATGCTTAGCATGGCTTGTCCCAGTCTGGCATGTAGTTTGTCGAACACCGGTTCGCCAAGACCCACCGGTACATTTTGAATCACGCAAGTAATAGTACCACCTACGGTATCGCCGTCTTTTTTGATTTGTTTGATAAATGCCTCCATCTTTTTGGCGGTGGCTTCATCGGGGCATCTTACATCATTGATTTCTGTCTTTGAAAAGTCAAGCTCCTGATAGGGTTTTTCCATAAATATATCTCCCACTGAAGAAACAAATGCATTAATTTCAATATCATTTATAAGTTGTTTGGCAACAGCCCCTCCCACAACCCAGTTTGCGGTTTCCCGGGCAGAAGACCTTCCGCCACCCCTGTAATCGCGAATTCCGAATTTTTTATCGTAGGTAAAATCGGCGTGTGAGGGGCGGTATACGTCTTTGTTGTGGGAATAGTCTTTT
>JBGTDF010000132.1:0-2908 GCA_041748455.1 Planktosalinus sp. | reverse complement strand
GTACATGTGGTCGCTGCATTTTGAGGTGTAATTTGTTCTGTGGTTCTTTTGGTGTAGGTTACCCCATTTACTACTCCGGTTTCACCAATAGTTGCATCAGGGCACATACAAGTTACGCCGTTGGGGGCTAAGTAAAAGTTTTGAGCATTCATTAAAGGGTTTATTGCAAAGAATGCAATAGTTATTAAGGCGGTGTAAGTTATTTTCATGGAAGGTATTTTGTGGTGATATTGCAAACAAAGATAGAGCAAATAAAATAACCCTAAAAATACCCCTTCAAATCCCTTAACCGTAACTGAATGGTAGTCTCCCCATTCCAGGTATTTTCATCTAAAGAATACACTGCCTTGAACGGTTTTTTATCTTTGATAAGACTGTATTTTTCTCCCATCCCAAAACCAATGCCGGTAAAATTAGGGGAATTACTTTGTTTAATTACCACCCGCAGATGGTCTTCATTCTCACCCACTTGTTTGCTCCATCCCGTATCCTGTAAATTTTGGGTCATAAATACCGGGGTCATATTTCCGGGGCCAAAGGGTGCAAACTGTTTTAAAATCCTAAAAAACTTAGGAGTGATGTCCTTAAAATCAATTTCTAAATCCACCGAAATTTCAGGTGTAAGTAATTTTTTATCAATAGTTTCCTTCACCACATCTTCAAACTTTTGTTTGAAAAAATCAAACTGTTCCGGTAATAATGTAAGTCCGGCTGCGTATTTATGACCGCCAAATTGCTCCAAAAAATCCTCACAGGCCTCAATGGCATTATACACATCAAAGTGTTTTACCGAGCGGGCACTGGCGGCAAGTTTGTCGCCGCTTTTGGTAAAGACGAGTGTTGGTCGGTAATAGGTTTCCGTTAAGCGTGAGGCCACAATTCCTATAACCCCTTTATGCCAGTGTTCCTGATAAACAACCGTTGTAAATCGTTCTTCTTCACCATTGGCTTTAATAAGTTCCAGCGCTTCTTCGGTAATCTGTTTATCGGTATCGCGGCGATCGAGATTATAGGCTTCAATCTCCTGCGCATAGATTTTTGCCTGTTCAAGGTCTGTTTCGGTCATTAAGTTAACAGCGTGTTGCCCGTGTTTCATTCTTCCTGCCGCATTGATTCGAGGAGCAATGATGAAAACCACGTCGCTGACATCGAGCTTCTCTTTTTTGAGTTGCTCAATAATCGCCTGAAACCCCGGCCGCGGATTTGTATTAATCACCTGCAATCCAAAATAAGTAAGTACCCTGTTTTCACCGGTCATGGGTACAATATCTGCACCAATGGCTGTAGCAACAAGGTCTAGATATAGCATTAGATCATCCATGGTTTGTCCGCGTCTTCCTGCCAGCGCCTGCACCAGTTTGAAACCCACACCACAACCGCAAAGTTCGTCATAAGGATAACTGCAATCTTCCCTTTTAGGATCCAGAATTGCGACGGCTTCAGGTAATTTGTCGCCCGGCCGGTGGTGATCGCAGATAATAAAATCGATGCCTTTTTCTTTCGCATAAGCGACTTTATCTATAGCTTTGATGCCGCAGTCCAGCGCTATAATCAATGAAAAATTATTGTCTGTCGCAAATTCAATTCCCTGATAAGAAACCCCATATCCCTCTTCATACCTGTCAGGTATATAAGTGGCTACATTCGGATAATAGGAAAGCAAATAAGACGACATCAAGGCAACTGAAGAAGTGCCATCAACATCATAATCACCAAACACCAATATGTTTTCCTCATTAGCAATCGCCTGCTCAATACGTGCGACTGCTTTTTCCATATCCTTCATCAGGAAAGGGTCGTGCAAATCGTCAAGGGATGGCCTGAAAAACTTTTTGGCATCCTCAAAATTTTCCACGCCGCGTTGCAACAAAAGTGTGGCAATAGCCTCCTCTACCTGCAAGTCTTTGGCGAGGGTTGCTATCTTATGTGCTTCGGGTTTTGGTTTGAGTGTCCAATGCATGTTCAAATTCCAAAATTAAAAATTCCAAAAATTATCTCTTACTACTACGATTCTATATATTGTATTTCAATTTTGACTTCCGCAAATCTCCGGAACATTTCCATAACACCACAGTATTTCTCTACGGATAAATCTACGGCTTTTTTTAATTTTTCCTGCGGCAAATCTTTTCCATAAAACTGATAGACTACGTGGACTTTGTTGTAGTATTTAGGATGTTCTTCGGTGAGTTCGCCGGTGGTAATGATTTTAAAATCTTCTACCACCACCTTCATCTTATTAAGAATGGAAACTACATCGAGGCCTGAACAGCCAGCTAAGGACGACAGCATTATTGCTTTTGGGGACAGCCCTTTATTTGTGCCTCCATTTTCAACAGAAGTATCCATAAAAACGGTATGCCCCGATGGATTATCAGATTCAAAAAGTAAGTCTTTTCTCCAACTTGTAATAACGGTGTGGCTCATATCAAATTATTTTGTTTCTTGTATCTTCAAAAATACAAATTTAACTTTTCAATTATGCCTTTAGTAAACCCTCTTTTATCAAATCATGACAAAGAAACTCAGGAACTAGCTGCTTTTTTTAATGAAACACTAGGGTTTTGCCCTAATTCTGTCCTAACCATGCAGCACAGACCGGCAATTTCAAAGGCATTTATAAACCTCAACAAAGCGGTAATGGCAAATGAAGGCAGGGTAACTTCAGCTTTAAAAAGGATGATTGCCTGGGTGAGTAGCAACGCCTCAGGTTGCAGGTATTGCCAAGCACACGCCATAAGGGCTGCAGAACGATATGGCGCAGAAAAGGAACAACTGGACAACATCTGGGAATATCGCACCCACAACTCATTTTCAGAGGCTGAGCGTGTGGCGCTGGACTTCTCCCTTGCCGCTTCTCAAGTTCCAAATGCTGTAGATGAAACCCTAAAATCAAGATTGTATGCCC
>JBGTDF010000131.1:0-2261 GCA_041748455.1 Planktosalinus sp. | reverse complement strand
TGCCAGCTATAGTTGGCAGGGCGATGAAAGAAAATCTTGCCTCTATCAAAGTGCTTGAAAAAATAGGGTTGACTTTTATTGAGTCAAGAAATGCAACCGCCGGAGAGGAATTTATTTATATTCTTCTAAACCCAAATACAATAGAATCAAAAACTTAACAAATGCTTGGCTAAAACCATTTCTTAAAAAGGCTACATTTACCGGCATTTAAACTTTAAAAATATCCAAAATGAAAGCACTCTTCTTTCTTGGTTTTCTATTAATTTTTGCCTGTAAGTCTTCTGATGACGATATTAATTGTACACTTGAAGCCAGGGCAGGTCTTAACGTAACTGTAAAGGATGCGCAAACAACTAATTATCTGGGGCAAGGCACTATTATTGTTGCCACAGATGGTAATTATTCTGAAACTTTAGAATATATCGATGGATTAATCCCCAGTTTTGCAGGGGCTTGGGAAAGAGAAGGTACCTATGTTTTAACTGTTTCCCTTCAGGGGTATACTACTTTTGTTTCCGAAGCGATCACGGTTACTGCTGATGAATGTCATGTAATCCCACAACAGGTAGAAATAAACCTGCAACCGGAATAAAATTAAAAACGATATCCTATTCCCAAACCGCCGTGAAATTCTATGGCGGTGAATCTTTCTTTTACCTCGTCACTAAAATTTCTACCCACACTTCCGTAAAGGGCTATGATAAAGGAGTTGCTAAAATTCCATTTATAACCGGAGCCAATACCTATTATGAAAGTGTTCATATCTGTAACAACTTTGACAGGAGTGGAGAATTCACTAAATCTTATTTCTTCTTCAAAATCCCCAAATCGATATTTGACAAAAGGATTAAAATATAATCCTGATCCCGGGTTTTCAGTGCCGAAATAAAAGTTATACCCTAGTTTTGCGCTATTGGTATTAAATTCGCGTGAACCTTCTTCCGAATGAAAATTAATACGGTCGTTGATCAAAACTTCCACATCCACAGACTGGTTATAATCAAAAAGGTACTCATAACCCACTTCCACAGAAGCGATTGCTATAACATTTGCAATGTTGAATTTGATTTCGTTATTTGGAAATTCCTGTGCAAAAATAGGTATGGATAATAAGAAGGAAACAAGTATCGTAAAGAGAGATTTCATAGGTTAAATCAGTTAGAGTTAATGGCTAATTTAAGTATTTTTTTGATTTTAATTTCGCCCTTTTTCACCCGGATAAAATTGCCATACAGGATCGCTTTGCCAGAAATTTTTGCTCTCTGCATCCAGTATGCTTACAGTACCTTTAAAAGCAGCCCCGGTGTCAACGTTCCAAACATTTTCTGCCCTATAAGGAACCGTTTTGCCTATACGGGTAACAGGGGTATGACCAATGTAAATTTCTTTAAAAAGTTGCAGTCGTTTTGGGTATCTTATATCTTGTGGCGAAAGGTTTTTGTTCACCGCGATTGCCATTTCCCATAAAGTCCTGTCCCAGTAAAATGCGGTTTTATGAAATTCATATTCCGGTCCGTGCTGATTTTGAAAACCGGCATGAACAAATAACCTGTCTTTGGAATCTGTGTAATAATCCACCATATTGTTAAAGAAATCGATATGTGCTTTTTTCTCTTTTTTAGAAAGCTTTTTATATTCCTGCATCGTTTCTTTTCCGCCATGTTGAAGCCATTGCTCGGGAATTTCATCAAATAAAAGCCATTTATGGCAAAGATCATCATGATTTCCGCGAAGAAATATACATTTGTATTTTTTTGAGAAATCGATTAAAAATGTTACCACACCGGGACTATCACTCCAGCCATCTACATAATCCCCTACAAAAATTACAGTGTCTTTTTCTTTAATTTCTGCCTTGAGCAAAACCTGTTCCAATGCTTTAAGGCCTCCATGAATATCCCCTACTACCAGTCTTCTTTTCATATTAACTGTAATTTACTTTTCTTAAAATTCGCATCGTTTCTTTGTAAGATTGATATACAATGCCATTTATTTCTTTCAGATATGGCCTTGCATCGGTCAACTTATCTTTCGCTTCCGGGAAGTCATTGAAATGGCACAATAAATAACTCGCCGGAAGGTTTTTTAAATCTGTTTGTTCCCTTGCGTTAAGAGGAATATTTTTCTGAATTTTTTCCATCAACGCATTGTTGCTGTTATAGATATGGAACAGGGTTTTTCTATCAAATTTTGGGGGTTCAAAAAGCAATTTGGTTTCAATAGAATAAAAACCATTTTCCTGAAAGTGAATTTGAAGTTCC
>JBGTDF010000130.1:0-11207 GCA_041748455.1 Planktosalinus sp. | reverse complement strand
GCTGTTTTTAGTGACGGTTCGTTTTGTTATATTCCAAAAGGAGTACGCTGTCCAATGGAACTTTCTACCTATTTTAGGATCAATCAGGCCAATACCGGTCAATTTGAGCGTACACTGGTAATTGCAGATGAAGGCAGTTATGTAAGTTATCTGGAAGGCTGCACAGCACCTTCACGTGATGAAAACCAATTACATGCCGCTGTTGTCGAGTTAATCGCTTTAGACAATGCCGAAATAAAATATTCTACAGTACAGAATTGGTATCCGGGAAATAAAGAAGGAAAAGGTGGTGTATACAACTTTGTGACTAAAAGGGGCCTTTGTGAGAAAAACGCTAAAATCTCCTGGACACAAGTAGAAACCGGAAGTGCGGTAACCTGGAAATACCCAAGCTGTATTTTAAAAGGGGATAATTCGATAGGCGAATTCTACTCTATCGCTGTTACAAATAACTACCAGCAGGCAGATACGGGTACAAAAATGATCCACCTTGGGAAAAATACTAAGAGCACCATTATTTCTAAGGGTATTTCGGCAGGAAACTCCCAAAACTCCTATCGGGGATTGGTGCAAATAAGTCCGCGTGCTGAAAATGCAAGAAATTTTTCGCAATGTGATTCCCTTTTAATGGGAAATAAATGTGGGGCGCATACGTTTCCATATATTGAAGTGAAAAACAAATCTGCAAAAGTAGAACATGAGGCTACCACTTCAAAAATAGGCGAAGACCAGATTTTTTACTGTAACCAAAGGGGAATAAATACAGAAAAAGCAATCGCCTTGATTGTAAATGGCTTTAGCAAAGAAGTATTGAATAAACTTCCGATGGAATTTGCCGTGGAAGCACAAAAATTATTGGAAATCAGCCTGGAAGGCTCTGTAGGATAATTGTATAACTTAATATAACCAAAACCAATGAACAAATTTGTTATTTTAATTTTTAGTGTTGTTGTTTTATTCTCTTGTAAAAACGAGGAAATTGTTGAACTTCAGGCAGACTTTATCTATTTTGATGATGCCGCCGTTTTAAAAGGTAATGATTTTATCTATGGCGTAAAAATAGATGCAAAAGCAAAAGAGCTAGCCGAAAAAGTGGAGCCGGCAAAAAATGATGAGTTTGATATGGTGGCAGTTACCATAAAAGGAACTATTAGTCCAAAACCTGAAGGAGAAGAAGGTTGGGAAGAGATTGTAACCATTAAAGAAATTATTTCCGTTAGCAATACAGCCTCTGAAGCTGACGTAAGAATTGAAGATAAGAATACTAATATTGAAGTTGATAGCACAAATATTGAATAAAAAATCCATGTTACACATAAAAGATTTACATGCCGGCGTTGAAAATGAAGATATTCTTAAAGGGATTAACCTGGAAGTAAAAGCAGGGGAAATCCACGCGATTATGGGCCCTAATGGGTCTGGAAAAAGCACTTTGGCGTCCGTTATTGCAGGAAAAGAAGAGTTTGAAGTAACGCAGGGAAGCATCACTTTTGAAAATGAAGATATCGCTGAACTTGCTCCTGAAGAACGTGCACACAAAGGCATCTTTCTTTCGTTTCAATACCCTATCGAAATTCCTGGGGTTTCGGTAACTAACTTTATCAAAACCGCAATTAATGAAAGTAGAAAAGCCAAAGGACAAGAAGATATGCCTGCCGGCGAAATGTTGAAAATGATTCGCGAAAAGGCTGAACTTTTGGAAATGGACAGAAAATTTCTTTCCCGCTCCCTGAACGAAGGTTTTTCGGGTGGTGAAAAAAAGAGGAATGAGATATTTCAGCTTGCCATGCTCGAGCCAAAACTTGCAATCCTGGATGAAACCGATTCCGGTTTGGATATTGATGCCCTGCGCATTGTTGCCAATGGCGTGAATAAATTGAGGAATGAAAACAATGCAGTTGTCGTTATCACCCATTACCAAAGGCTTCTGGATCACATCGTTCCTGACTTTGTACACGTTTTAATGGACGGTAAAATTGTAAAATCAGGCACTAAAGAACTAGCTCATGAACTCGAAGAAAAAGGGTATGACTGGATCAAAGAAGAGATAAACGCAGTGTAAAAACATTCAAAGTTTCATATTCAAGGTTCAACATTGAACTTGGAACTTTAAACCTTGAACAAGAGAAAAATGAGTTTAAAAGAAAAATTAGTTTCTTCCTTTTTTGCCTTCGAAGATTATATCGATGCAGATTCGCATATCCATGAAATGCGCAATTCGGCTATTAAATCTTTTGGGGAAAAGGGGTTTCCCACTAAAAAAGAAGAAGCTTGGAAATATACATCCCTAAATAGTATTCTAAAAGAAGACTACTGCGTTTTTCCGAAGAAGGAAAATACAGTGGAATTTAAAGATGTCAAGAAATATTTCCTGCACGAGATAGACACCTATAAGATTGTTTTTATCGACGGGATATACAATTCGTTTCTTTCAGAAACCACCCACGACAAAGTGGATGTTTGCCTGATGTCTTCGGCGTTGAGCAAGCCAAAGTACAAGGCAGTTATTGAAAACTACTTTAATAAAATTGCAAAAGAAGACAGTTTGACTTCCCTGAATACCGCTTTCGCGAAAGAAGGTGCTTATATATTCATTCCGAAGCACCGCGAAGTAGAAAAACCTATTGAAATCATAAACTTTGCTACAGGTAATGAAGCTGCATTATTTTTACAGCCGAGAAACCTGATAGTTGTAGAAGAAAACGCACACGTTCAAATTATTGAGCGCCACCAGAGTTTAACCACGAATCCGGTTTTTACTAATGTCGTGACCGAAATATTTGCAGAGAAAAATGCTTCTGTAGATTATTATAAAATACAGAACGATAACCACAGTGCATCGCTTATTGATAATACTTTTATCTCCCAAAATTGGGGAAGTAATGCCAGCGTGCACACTTTTTCTTTCGGCGGAAAGCTTACCAGAAACAATTTAAACTTCTACCAGAAAGGGGAACGCATAAATTCCACATTAAAAGGAGTTACTATTATTGAAGACAAACAATTAGTGGATCATTACACACTGGTAAACCATATAGAGCCTAACTGCGAAAGCCATCAGGATTACAAAGGTATTTTTGACGGAAACTCCACCGGCGTTTTCAACGGAAGGATTATTGTAGAGAAAGAAGCCCAAAAAACCGATGCCTTTCAACAAAACAACAACATACTTATTGATAACAATGCAAGTATAAATTCTAAACCACAACTGGAGATTTTTGCTGATGATGTAAAATGTTCCCACGGTTGTACTATTGGCCAGCTCGATGAAGACGCCTTATTTTATCTGCAAACCCGAGGAATCAGAAAGAAAGAAGCACAAGCATTATTAATGTATGCTTTTGCAAGTAATGTGCTTGACAGTGTAAAAATACCTGAATTAAAATCCAGGATTACTAAATTGATAGCCAACAAGATTGGGGTTAAGTTAGGTTTCAACCTATAGTAGTTTTTATTGACAAACCTTAAATAAGGAATAGTAGTATGGAAGCGCATTTGAAAAAAATACATTTTGATGTAGAAAAAATTCGAGAAGACTTTCCCATACTAAAGCGAAAAGTCAACGGATACCCTTTAGTATATCTCGACAATGCCGCTACTTCCCAAAAACCTCAGGTGGTTATTGATGCCCTTGTGGATTATTACTCTAATTACAATGCAAACATCCACCGTGGCGTGCATACATTGTCCCAGGAAGCGACAGATTTATATGAGCAATCCAGGATAAAAATCCAGAAGCATTTTAATTGCAAAAACCCTTATGAAGTAATTTTTACTTCCGGAACGACGCATGGTATAAACATGGTGGCTTCTGGATTTAAAGAATTTCTAAAACCCGGGGACGAATTACTGGTTTCTGCATTGGAACACCATTCCAATATTGTTCCGTGGCAAATGCTTTGTGAATCCACCGGAGCGGTTTTAAAAGTGATTCCTATGAATGCGGAAGGCGAATTGGATATGGGGGCTTACGATAAGTTACTTACAGATAAAACCAAACTGGTTTTTGTAAATCATATTTCAAACGCTCTGGGAACGATAAATCCCATTGAAGAAATAATAGAAAAAGCACACCATGCAGGGGCAGCCGTTTTAATTGACGGCGCACAGGCTTGTTCGCACATAAAACCCGATCTTCAGGCGCTGGACGTGGATTTTTATGTCACCTCAGCCCATAAAATGTGTGGACCCACCGGAGTGGGTATCCTTTGCGGAAAAGAAGAATGGCTTACAAAACTTCCACCATATCAGGGAGGTGGCGAAATGATCAAAGAAGTTACTTTTGAAAAAACCACCTATGCGGGCTTGCCCCATAAGTTTGAAGCAGGAACACCCAATATCGCTGATGGTATCGCATTTGGCACCGCTATAGATTATTTAAATACGATTGGCTTTGATAAGATTGCTTCGTATGAAAACGAACTTCTGGAATATGCCACTAAAAAATTACTGGCAATCGAAGGCGTAAAAATTTACGGCACATCAAAAAATAAAACCTCTGTCATCTCCTTCAACATAGAGGGCATACACCCTTATGACATTGGCACAATAGTTGACAAACTAGGGATAGCGGTTCGCACGGGACATCATTGTGCACAACCCATAATGGATTTTTATAAAATTCCCGGAACGGTAAGGGCTTCTTTTGCTTTTTACAATACCTTTGAAGAAATTGATATATTTATTAACGCCATTCAAAAGGCAAAACAAATGTTAACCTAAAACAACCCAAATTATGAAAACAGTATATTCTATTTTAGTAGTGACTTTAATGATATTTACCACTTCTTGTGATCAAACCCAACGAGTAATAAATACAGCCAGCAACGTGCAGTTAAACGGAAACTATACAGTAAATGAAGTGATGGGAAAAAATTATTCCCCTAAAGGATTAGTAGTAAGTTTTGATGCATTAAACAAATCTGTTAATGCGACTACAGAATGTAATAACCTTTTCGGAAGCTACACTTTGGATTTGTATGTAATTAAATTCGGGGCCATAGCTTCAACTAAAATGTATTGTGAAGGTAAAATGGATGCAGAAAATGAATTAACACAGGTTTTTGAAGCCTCAGGTTCTTACACTGTTGAAAATGGCATCCTTAAATTGTTTTCGGCAAATGACAGAAGTTTGTTGTTAACGGCGACAAAAGTGAGGGATACTAATGAAAATTAAGGAGATACAGGAAGAAATAATTGACGAATTTGCATTTTTTGATGACTGGATGCAACGTTATGAGCATATGATTGCTTTAGGGAAATCTTTACCGCTCATACAAGAAGAAAATAAAACAGAAGATTATCTAATAAAAGGATGCCAGTCTAAAGTTTGGGTTTTCCCCGAACTTATTGATGGGAAAGTGGTGTATACAGCAGATAGTGATGCAATAATCACTAAAGGTATTGTAGCACTTTTGTTAAGGGTTTTTTCAAATCAAACCCCGGAAGACATCCTTAAGGCCGATACTGATTTTATTGATGAAATTGGTTTAAAGGAACACTTATCCCCCACGAGGGCTAATGGATTGGTATCCATGATCAAGCAAATAAAAATGTATGCACTGGCTTACCAGTCGCAATTAAATTAAAAAAGTAATGGAAGCAGAAGAGAAAATAGATACCGTGGAATTAGGTGAAAAAATCGTAAAGGTTATAAAGACCATCTATGATCCCGAAATACCTGTCGACATTTATGAATTGGGCCTTATCTATGATGTATTTGTCAATGAAGACTACGAAGTAAAAATCATTATGACACTTACCACGCCCAATTGCCCTGTTGCGGAAAGCTTGCCCAAGGAAGTCAGGGATAAGGTGGCCTCCATAAAAATGGTAAAGGATGCAGAAGTAGAACTTACTTTTGATCCCGCTTGGTCACAGGATTTAATGAGTGAAGAAGCAAAGTTGGAATTGGGGATGTTATAATCCTCTAAACCTCAATAAAAGAAGTTTTGGAAATAATCAATAAAGTCGCAAACAGCAAACTGGTCACAATTAATCTGGAAGATTACTACCAGCAAGGGGAACGCGTGCTTTTTGATATTAAGGACTGGTTATTTCAGGAAATTGTTTTAAAAGAAAAGGACTTCCGGGAATATATAAAAACTCACGACTGGAGTGCCTATAAAAATAAATATGTTTCGTTAACCTGCAGCACAGATGCAATTATTCCCGGCTGGGCATATTTACTGATTACAACCCATCTCTCCCCATTCGCTTCCAAAATAATCGTTGGGACTTTAGAAGAACTGGAAAGCATTCTATATGCCGAAACCCTTCAGCAACAAGATTTTTCAGTTTATCAAGATTTGCCTTTAATCATAAAAGGCTGCAGTAATAAACCCGTGCCTCAAAATGCCTATGTTTTACTTGCCCAGCAATTGCAACCCATTGCTAAAAGCATTATGTATGGGGAAGCGTGTTCTGCGGTGCCATTATATAAAAGACGGTAATTCTTTCCTTATTACGTAGTCAAAAAAATATAATTTGTTATTTTTGGCAAAAAATATTTTTATGAAAAAATTGATTTTTTACTTTTTCTTATTGGGGACAGGATTTTTAATAAACGCCCAGGATACTGAGGAAACAGAAGAAGATCCGGATGGATGGAAAACTACAGGAAAAATTACCCTACTCTTTAATCAAAGTGCCTTCAATGCCGAATGGACCGGTGGAGGAACTTCTAATTTTGCAGGAAACATCAATTTATTATATGATTTCAATTATAAGAAAGGGACTTTTTCCTGGGACACCCGTGTTCTAGGGGATTATGGTCTAACTAAAATAAAGGGGGACGAATTTCTTAGAAAAACCAATGACAGGCTGGAAATAAATTCTACTGTAGGATTGCAAATACAAGATTCTAACTGGTACTATTCTTTCTTCACAAATTTCAGGACTCAATTTGACAAGGGGTTTGAATTTGGAACCGATGAGGAAGGAAATGCAGTTAGAACTGAAATAACAAGATTTATGTCCCCCGGTTATCTGCAGATAGGCCCCGGAATACTTTGGAAAAAGAGTGATAATTTAAAAGTGAATATTGCACCCGCGACTTCCCGGTTTATATTTGTCAATAGTAGGTTTACAGATGTTGGTAATGATCAAGATGCTATAGACGCATTTAATCAAAATCCTTATTTTGGAGTAGAAGCAAATAATACAATGCGGTTTGAATTTGGAGCCTCTATGTCTGCTTATGCTAAATTCGATATTATGGACAATGTATCCTTGACCCATCTTTTGAATTTATATTCTAATTACTTGGAAGATCCTCAAAACATAGATATAGATTATACTATGAATATAGATTTGAAGGTAAATGATTTTCTCTCTGCAAATCTAATATTCCAAGCAATATATGATGATAATGCAGTAAGGGGTTTTCAAATAAGGGAAGTGTTCGGGGTTGGATTTAACGTTACACTCTAAAAATTATTTTTGAGGAAATTAATTAAAATCACTCTTTTTATTTAACCTTTGGTATTTTTGTCAAGTATGATAAGGAATTTTTCGCATTTGGTTTTTTAAAGACGTATTTTACTATCTTGTACCCCCTAAACATGTATTTTTGAAAAGAACCATTGGAAGAATAGATAAGGCAGACTTTCCATTACTGGATTTATTTGAAATAGCTGTTAAAGTAGATACAGGGGCTTATACATCTTCCATTCATTGTAAAAATGTTTTAGAGGAAAAAGGCTTGTTAAAATGCAATTTTTTGGACGAAGAACACCCTGATTATGATGGAAAGGAAATTGTTTTCCGCAATTATGAAATCGCAAATGTAAAAAGCAGTAATGGTATTGTCCAGACCCGTTATAAAATCAAAACAAAAATTATTCTTTTTGGGGAAACCCATGACATTCAGTTAACATTATCAGATAGGGAAGAAATGAAATTCCCGGTACTGTTAGGGCGGAAATTTTTAAATAAAAAATACATAGTAGATACCACGGTAACCAATTTATCCCATAAAAGACATCACAAAAAATGAATATAAAAATCCTATCCGGAAATGCAAATCTCTATTCTACTAAAAGATTAGTGGAAGCAGCTAAAAAAAGAGGCCATGATGCTGAGGTGATAGACCATGCAAAGTGCGATATTGTAATTGAAAAGAAAAAACCTTGCATCTATTTCAAAGGACATCTTGTAGAAGATACAGATGCAATAATTCCCAGAATTGGTGCTTCAGTCACTTTCTATGGAACTGCCGTTGTAAGGCAATTTGAAATGATGCGCGTGTTTACAACCACAGAATCTCAGGCCCTTGTAAGATCCAGGGATAAATTAAGAAGTTTACAGGTGCTGTCCAGAGCCGGTTTAGGACTCCCTAAAACCGTGTTTACCAACTATTCAAGAAATACTGCAGAAGTTATCAAACACGTGGGTGGTGCGCCACTAATCATCAAACTTTTAGAAGGAACGCAGGGATTAGGTGTCGTTTTAGCGGAAACTAAAAATGCGGCAGAATCTGTTTTGGAAGCTTTTAACGGTTTGCAGGCAAGGGTTATCGTGCAGGAGTTTATAAAGGAAGCCGGCGGTGCAGATATACGGGCATTTATTGTAGATGGCCAAGTGGTTGGCGCAATGAAAAGACAAGGGAAAGAAGGGGAATTTCGCTCTAATTTACATAGGGGAGGTTCAGCAACAGTTATTGAACTTACAGATGAAGAAGAAAATGCAGCTATAAAAGCTGCACGTGTAATGGGTCTTGGAGTTGCTGGGGTAGATATGTTGCAGTCTGCCAGAGGGCCTTTAATTTTAGAGGTAAACTCTTCCCCGGGACTGGAAGGTATTGAGGCCGCCACCGGAAAAGACATTGCAAAGAGCATTATCCGTTACATAGAAAGAAGTATTTAAATCATTATTATTGAAAATTTTAGGGCAAAAAATAGAGCCGGGAGAAAGCAAAACGTTACTGTTTAATACCGCAAAACTGTATACAACCACTAGGGTTGAAGTTCCTGTTATTATTGAACGTTCTATAAACCCGGGCCCCACAGTACTTATTACGGCTGGTATTCATGGAGATGAAATCAATGGAGTGGAAATCGTACGCCAGCTTATTTCCAAAAAAATCAACAAACCGGCTAAGGGAACTATAATTTGTATTCCTATTTTAAATGTTTTTGGGTTTCTGTCCATGAACCGCCAATTTCCGGATGGGCATGATTTAAACCGAGTTTTTCCGGGAACAAAAACAGGCTCCCTCGCCAGCCGGGTTGCGTATCATTTTACCAAAGAAATACTTCCCCACGCAGACTATTGCCTGGATTTTCATACCGGAGGTGCGAGTCGGTTCAACGCAGCACAGATAAGGGTTACGCCAAACGATTATGTAGCTTTAAAATATGCCAAAATTTTTAATGCCCCGTTCACCGTACATTCAAAATTACTGGACAAATCTTACAGGCAGACCTGCAAGAAAATGGGCATTCCGTCATTACTTTTTGAAGGCGGAAAATCCATGAGCAGTGATCGTGATATTATTGAATTTGCAGTAGAAGGTGCCATGCGTTTTTTGCATCATCTGGAAATGTTACCGGTTAAAATGACTGTCCCTGTGAAAACGGAAGAAACCATCGTTATTGAAAAAAGTACCTGGATCAGGGCCAACAAAAGTGGCTTATTGCACGTTAAAATAGAGTGTAATAAGCATGTGAAAAAAGGGGAAACACTGGCAATTATAACAGACCCTTACGGCACCATGCGCTTTCAGGTAAAATCACCCAACGAAGGGTATATTATCAATGTAAATCAATCCCCTATCGTACATCAGGGCGATGCGATTTTTCATATTTCCACGCTTTTAGCAGAGTAAAAATGACCAAAAAGGAACTTCGCGAAAAGTACAAAATACTTAGGAACCAACTTAGTATAGAGACTATTGACGAAAAAAGTATGGCCATTGCCAATCTTTCACTTCAACTACCTGTTTGGGAACTCTTTTTCTACCATTTGTTCCTTTCCATTGAAGAACATAAAGAAGTTAATACCGAATATTTGTTGCATATTTTAAATGGAAAAGACAAAAATATCATCCTTTCCAAAAGTGATTTTCAAAATATTACACTCCAACATTATTTGCTCACCGACACAACAATTATTTGGAAAAATAAATGGAATATCCCCGAACCTGTTGATGGTATTGAAATCGCCACGGAGAAAATAGAAGTGGTTTTTGTTCCCCTGCTTGCTTTTGATGTAAAAGGGAATAGGGTTGGCTACGGAAAAGGATTCTATGATAAATTTTTATACGAATGTAAAAAAGACGTCATTAAAGTTGGCCTTTCTTTTTTTGAAGCCGAGGAAGAGGTAATGGAAACGTTCCCAACAGATATACGTTTGGATTTTTGTGTTACCCCTGAAAAGATATACCGGTTTTAAGTAGTAGTTGTAGATTCTTCTGAAGTTTCTTTTTTCTCTTCTTTTGGAAAAGCACGTTTGTTAAAAACGATAAGCATCCCTACTCCGGTACTTATGGCAACATCGGCCACATTGAACACAGGATCAAAAAAGGTAAAATAATCACCACCCCAAAAAGGCAACCATTCCGGTAGATATCCTTTCCAAAGAGGGAAATATAGCATATCTACTACTTTACCGTGAAATATTGTGCCGTAACCACCATCTGGCGGGAAAAGCGTGGCCACATTGCGAAAGCTATCATCAAAAATAATTCCGTAAAAAACCGAATCGATAATATTACCCATTGCCCCGGCAAAAATAAAAGCAACGGCAACGGTTAGTATGCGCGAAGTTTGTTTTCTAACAGAGTCCCAAAGCCAGTATCCGATACCCACGATGGCAACTAGCCGGAATAAGGTGAGAAGTAGTTTGCCATATTCCCCGGGGATTTTTGCCCCCCAGGCCATACCCTCATTTTCGATAAAAAGAATTCTAAACCATTCAAAAACCCTGATTTCATCACCCAGCATGAAATGGGTTTTTATATATATTTTAGAAATCTGGTCAATTAATAAAATTACAATAATGATTAATGTGGCTTTCTTTAAAGTCATCTTGAGGTTTTAGCTTGGCAAAAATAGTAATTTTAAATCTACCCGGCAGGATTTAAATAGAATGGCTGGATGAAATGGGGTTTTTTATTAAAAACCTGCCATCTCCACAAGGATTTGGCAGGATTTATATTGTTTGACAGAAGGGTTTCTAGCCTTGCATGTTTTTGGCCTCAATACTTA
>JBGTDF010000129.1:0-6696 GCA_041748455.1 Planktosalinus sp. | reverse complement strand
ATCGTTTTTGATGCCGGAAAACTGCACCATAACAATTATGCTATTCTAAAAGAAGGAACCCCGCTCACGATGACCAATCTTATCACCCACGTACTTTCTGCGGGGGACAGTTATGATCTAAAAAACAGGACGGTGGATGTGTTGCCTTCAGTGAAGAGTTTGTTGTAACCCTCCCCTAACCCCTCCGAAGGAGGGGGACTTACTAATCTTAATAAAGTCAATTACCACATCATCCGCTTTTGCCCTCTCCCGAAGTAAATTCGGGACAAGCTCTAAATGGTGGCGAAGTTACACTCGTCCGCTTTTGCCCCTACCCTAAAGGGTGGCGAAGTTGCATTCGTGCGCTTTTGCAATAACAAATTCCTTCTGTTTTCCCGTTCCGCCTTTAATGGTATCCAGCTTTGTGGCGGGCAGGCGCAATGACTTTTGGATTGGGTGGATGAGATTGCTTCACAGCTACTTCGTAGCTGCTCCAGCTTTGCGGCCAGGTGAAATTACTTTTGGATTGGGTGGATGAGATTGCTTCACAGCTACTTCGTAGCTGTTCCAGCTTTGCGGCCAGGTGAAATTACTTTTGGATTGGGTGGATGAGATTGCTTCACAGCTACTTCGTAGCTGTTCGCAATGACTTGTCTAGTTATTAACATTATGTTTTATACGCTATGTATACGCTATATGTACGCTATAGATATTCTATACATACGCTATAAATATGCTATACCTATTTGATATATAGGTTTTTTGTATTACTTTAGTATGAATTTTAAAACTTATACTTATGGCAAGAGTTACAGGACCTTTTAAGATTACGGGCACCATTGGAGGTATAAATTTTTATCAGGATGGTGATATGAATATTGGCAGGAATGCCGGTGGCGGGTTTGACGGTGACGCGATCAAGAACAAGGACAGTATGGTTAGGGTGCGGGAGAATGCTTCTGAATTTGGGCATTGTGCCGCAGTGAAGAGCACATTTATGCGTGCTTTGCATCCTTACCTTTCCAAATTGAAAGGACGGAAGTTGCATAGTTTAATGACCAGTATGTTTGTACAGATCAAGAACCTTGACCCGATATCTGGCAGGGGTGTGCGGCGGGTTTCCCCCGGGCTTACCACAACTGATGGGCGCAATTTGTTGTTGACCTATTCCTACCCTGAGCGGTTTACCGTGGACCAGGCTTTGGGGAACCGTTTTGTTGTTGACCCGGTTACTCATACTTGCAGTTGCAGTGATTTTGATGTCAATGGAATTGCCTTCCCGGAATTTGCTACGCATGTTGGTTTGTTGTATGGGGTTGTGGTGATGGATTTTGATGTCCTTCACGCCCGTGCATTTTTGGCCGAGGAGTATTATATTTCCAAAAAAGATGCGAACCCCTCTATTATTTTAAACCCGGTGACGGCCCCAAGCGGTGACGGTGTGCGCATAGCCGTGATGGGCGTGCGGTTTTACCAGGAGGTGAATGGGGTTATGACCAAGCTGGAGGCCAAGAGGGGGGTTGCGGTTTTGGGGGTTGATTGAGTCCTCACCCCTACCTTCAGTAAACTTTCGGCAGGCAGGCCCAGCCCCTCTCCCATACTTCGACTCCGCTCAGTAACCGGAGAGGGGAGTTTGTTTTGTGCTAATTTATTTGAGGTATTGCTTGGGTTCACAAGATAGTTTCTCCCACTTTGGCAGGCCTCCTCAGTTATTAGTGCTCACTCTGCGGGGTTCACACAAAAAAGTTTGCAGGGTTCAGTTTGAGCACCCCCCTTCGATACAATTTTCTCTCGACTATCGTTTCGAGAAAATCACTCAGGGTGACTACGGCATCTATATATTTTGCATTACATCCACGCGATGCAATACCCCCTTGGCAGACAGGCGCGCGGTAGCGGGGGGCAGCCATCCACACGATTAGCATTTGGGTTTTTATATTCTCATTATGTTGTCTACTTTACTTTGGATATTATCCATACTCTCAAAAAATGGAATTAACTGTGGTTCTATCCATTCTATAAGTTGATAAAGTTTTGTTCTTATGTTTAGAAGTTCAACACAATCCATATTATTTCCAACAAAACATAAGGGTTCACAATGGTTAACTCTATTTCTAAAATTTCGTATGTCGTCTAATTTTGAATAAATACTTGCCCTATCTTCTATGGCCGGTTTATTCACAAATATATGAATTGGTTGGCCCGAAATAAGAGAGTAGTGGTGTCCAAGAAAAAGTGCTATCCAGAAACCAAAAGTTTGATCAGAAATTATTTTTCCACTTGTTATAGGAATACCTCTTCTCGTTAATTTATCCTCGGTCTTTTGCACCGAACGTCTTAAGAAAAAGTTTGAATGACGTAATGAGTTGTTTCTCATAAAACCATTTTTTTGATTAATAATCCAATCGGTATCAACAAAATGGCTCGAAAGTTGAAGATTTAAACTATTCCTTAAAATAACTTCAAATTGAGTTAAGATGGGATGTGTTGCTTGTGCTAATCTTATATTAGCATTATATAATCTTTTGGCTCTATTCTTGTCATTGCCAGTAGCACTGAGATATCTATTATATCGTGGTCTTGATAGATATTTATTTCTTAATTCATTTCTCATATATTGCGCTATCAAAATTTTATTTGTATATTTGCATCATACAGACTTGATAAAGCCTCTTCCTTTATTTGAACGTAATCAAGTAGAAGATTTAAAAGGAATTCTTAATTGAGTTCCTTTTTTTGTTTTTAGCTTGTTGCTAATTTGTCATGTATTCATAAAACCACCAAATCAACAACTCATTTTAGCGTAATACTATCCACTTTTTAAAGTGAATAACTGACTAATATACAAATTTTTGGCAATCGGGTATTGGGGTGGTGTCTGGAAAATTATTAAACTTCGTGAAGCCAGTTGTTTTATTATCATAAAGCAAATCACTTATGGAATCCATCAGTGATGGCGGGAAGGTGCAAGTTGCCGCGCTACGCTCGCAATGACAGGTAATTGATGAAATTGTAAGACTTCGAGGTCTTGAGAGTTTGAAGAGCTGGGAGCTGGGTTCACACAAAAAAGTTTGCAGGGTTCAGTTTGAGCACCCCCCTTCGATACAATTTTCTCTCAACTATCGTTTCGAGAAAATCACTCAGGGTGACTACGGCATCTATAAATTTTGCATTACATCCACGCGATGCAATACCCCCTTGGCAGACAGGCGCGCGGTGGCGGGTAAAATCAATATATTATGTCTTAATAAATCCCCTTAAATCACACCTAGTTAAAAAAATAACTGTAATTTTCCATTTCAAAGTAAGCAATGAAGTGTATTAAAAAGCATTGGGAGAAAAGGGAATAGAAGCATTTTTGTGATAGACCGAACAAACCCAAGTTTAGAAGTGCTATTTAAATTGCTTTGATTCTTGAAGTAATTGTTAAGATAAATAAAGAGGAATTTAATGGCATTTTTTCAAAACTCGGTACTCCATAAACACCTGAACGTTCAAGATGCAGAGACTGTAAAGGCTGCTTATCAAAAATTTACTGCTTATTTTCATAATCCTGTTATCCAACAAAACATTAGGGATGCCAAAGAAGAACAATTTCAAGAAGGTTTTATTCGTGAATTGTTTGTTTATATACTGGGGTATACCTTAAATCCACAACCGGATTTCAACTTAACTACCGAACTAAAAAACGAACGAGGCGCCAAAAAAGCCGATGGTGCCATTTTGCTTGACGGAAAGGCTTTGGGTGTTATTGAACTGAAAGGTACAGATACCAAGGATTTAGATAAAATCAATGTACAGGCTTTTAACTACAAAAACAACCATACCGGTTGTGTGTATGTGATTACCTCCAACTTTGAAAAACTGCGGTTTTTTATTCACCATTCTGTAGAGCATTTGGAGTTTAATCTTTTTACGCTTACGGAAACCGAATTTCAATTGCTTTGGCTTTGCCTGGGGGCAGAGAATTTACTAAATGGCGTTCCGCTAAAAGTAAAAGAAGAAAGTTTAATCAAAGATGAACAAATAACCAAACAACTGTATAAAGATTATGCTGCTTTTAGAAATGATTTGTGGCAGAATATGGTAAAAAACCATACCCAAGGCAGTAAGTTATTGCTCTTTAAGAAAACACAAAAACTGCTTGACCGGTATTTGTTTATCTTTTTTGCTGAGGATAGTGGCTTATTACCCCCCAATTCCATTTTACGAATTGTAAAGCGTTGGGAAATTTTAAAACAAGAAGACGCTTACAAACCTTTGTATGAGATATTTCAACAATACTTTGGGTACATCAATAAAGGAAGAAAAGGACAGAAACCTGTAGATGATATTTTTGCATATAATGGCGGGTTGTTTTTGGCTGATGATGTGCTGGATACCATCACCTTAGATGATGATATACTGTATTTGCACGTCATGAAATTGACCAAATATGATTTTCAAAGCGAGGTAGATGTGAACATACTCGGGCACATTTTTGAAAACTCATTGAACGAAATCGAGAACATTACCGCTCAACTCGAAGGGCAAGAAATAGACAAAAGCAAAACTAAAAGAAAAAAAGACGGTGTGTTTTACACACCCAAATACATAACCAAATACATTGTTGACAATACCATTGGCAAGCTGTGTGAAGAAAAGAAAGCCGAACTGGGCATTGTTGATGAAGAATATGCCAAGGGCCGAAGGAACCGAAAAAAAGATATAATTAAAAGGTTGGATCAAAACCTTCAAGCGTATCGTAACTGGTTGTTGCACATTACCATTTGCGACCCTGCCTGTGGTTCAGGGGCTTTCTTAAATCAAGCATTGGAGTTTTTAATGGTAGAGCATACTTTTATTGATGAACTGGAATCCCAACTGCTTGGTCATGATTTTGAATTTCCCGGAGTGGAAAACCACATATTGGAAAAAAACATTTTTGGGGTGGATATCAACGAAGAAAGTGTTGAAATAGCCAAACTCTCTTTGTGGTTACGCACCGCCCAAAGAGGCAGGAAACTAACCTCGTTAAACAATAATATCAAGTGTGGGAATTCTTTGATCGATGATCCCACAGTAGCGGGAGATAAGGCATTTAATTGGCAGAAGGAGTTTCCTACTGTTTTTGACCCTTCGACAAGCTCAGGAGGTGGTTTTGATATAATAATTGGAAATCCACCTTATGTAAAGCTGGAAACCATAAAAGATGTGTCCATAGCTTTAGAGCAGGTGAATTACACCACATTTGACAAAAGAGGGGATTTGTATGTATTGTTTGTTGAAAAAGGATTCTCTATTTTAAAAGAGAAGGGGTACATCTCTTATATAATGCCAAACAAATGGTTACAGGCAGGGTACGGTGAAAAACTACGAACCTATTTTTTAACCAAGCATTTAGTGGAACTAATAGATTTTGGAGATATACAAATATTTGAAGGAGCAACTACTTACCCGGTAATTTTCACAGCCCGCCAAGATAAACCACACAAAACATTTAAAGCAGCCTTACTTAAAAGTGCCGCTCATTTCGATTTTGAAGCAAACATAGCCCTGAATGCAAATGAATTTGAAACGGCAAAATTCACAAAAGATACCTGGGTAATTTCATCGGGAAGTAACAATAAGTTATTGGAGAAATTAAACAAAAAACACTCGACTTTAAAGGAGTTTATCAATGGTGAAGCTTTGAGAGGTATCCTGTCAGGCTTGTCACAAGCATTTATAATAGACGAAGTCACAAAACAAAGAATTATTAAAAAAGATAGTGAGTCAGCTAATTTTATTAATCCGTTTGTACAAGGAAGAGATATTACACGATATAATAAAGCCCAGGCTGTTGGTTATATGATTATAATTGAAAAAGGATTTACCAAGTCTTTGTTTGGAGAGCTTTTGGAAACTGATGCCTGGGAAAAATTTGAGAGCAAGTACCCCGGGGTATCAGAGTGGCTAAAACCTTTTGAAGATAAAGCTAAAAAAAGAACTGATAAAGGAGACTATTGGTGGGAACTACGTGCTTGTGATTATTACAACGACTTTAAAAAGCCAAAAATTATGTATCAAAAGTTCCAGGTGAAACCCTGCTTTATTTATGATGAAAAGGGCTTGTATTGCAATGACTCCATGTGGATGATCCCAACAGATAATAAAGCCCTGTTAGGTGTTTTAAATTCAAAAATGGGGTGGTGGCTTATTACCAAATATTGCACTCAAATACAAAACGGATGCCAGTTAATTTGGAAATATTTTGGGCAAATACCTGTACCCAACGTAACACACGCCCCCGGCTTAGAAATTTTAGTGAACCAAATGATAGAGCTAAAAGCCAATGTTGCACAAATAGAAGCTGCCTTTTTGGGGTTGTTGCAAAACAAATTCTCAATCGAAAAGTTCACAACCAAAATGCAAAACTGGCACGAATTGGAATTTAAAGACTTTTTAAAAGAATTGAAAAAAGCCAAGATCCAAATGAGTTTATCAGAAGAAGCTGAGTGGATGCACTACTTTAACAAGCAAAAGCAAAACGCACAAGCCTTAAAAGCTGAGATTGAGAAAACGGATAGAGAGATTGATCAAATGGTTTATGAGCTTTATGGGTTGACGGAGGAGGAAATTAAGATTGTGGAACAATCTTAATTCGCGAGCACCTATTGAAAAAACAATAAAAAGGGTGAGCAAATTGCCATAGTAGAAAGTCAAATAGTTAGAAGATTTTTATTTATTGCAATTAAC
>JBGTDF010000128.1:0-2218 GCA_041748455.1 Planktosalinus sp. | reverse complement strand
TTTTTACTTTAGTTTCTAATTACCTTTTTCGCCACCTGGCCGATTCTTCAAAAACATGTTCCAGAATTCGTGCTTCCACTTCATCAAATTCCATATCCCTTCTTGACATTACCATTTTAGCTACTTCAAAGGCTTTGTCGGTTTTAAAAGTGGTCATTCCGGCATTGCCTCCCCAACTGAAAGAAGGAATAAAATTACGTGGAAAACCACTGCCAAAAATATTGGCACTTACCCCAACAACAGTCCCGGTATTGAACATGGTGTTGATTCCGCATTTGCTGTGGTCGCCCATCATTAAGCCGCAAAATTGTAGTCCTGTTGGTGCAAAATTTTCGGTTTCATAATTCCAAAGCCTTACTTCGGCATAATTATTTTTTAAATTGGAGTTGTTGGTATCTGCACCCAGATTGCACCATTCGCCAATAACGGAATTTCCCAAAAACCCGTCATGACCTTTATTGGAATACCCAAAAATAACCGAATTATTAACCTCTCCCCCTACTTTGGAATGCGGACCAACTGTGGTGGGACCATATATTTTGGCACCCATTTTTAAGGTCGCGTGATCACAGAGTGCAAAAGGTCCCCTCACCATACATCCTTCCATAATTTCAGCATCTTTACCGATATAAATGGGTCCATTTGTAGCATTTAAGGAAGAAAAAAGTACGGTTGCACCTTCTTCAAGAAAAATATTTTCTTTGTTAACGCAGGATATGCTTTCAGGGATTGGTTGGGAAGTTCTTCCTTTGGTCAATAATTCAAAATCCAGAAGGATTGCCTGGCCATTAAATTTAAATATGTCCCAGGTATTCTCTATTTTAAGGACATCATTGTGGGTGTATGGTATAACATCAAAAGTATCCCAATTAATAGTTTGCCCTTTGGAACAAAAGTATGCAATGGGTAAATCGTCATAAAAAAGGGCTTGATTTTCTTTCAGGTTTCTAACAATTCCGGCGAGATTAGCAGTAGGAATAAAAGAAGCATCGATTTTTATGTTTTTATCGAGTTCTACTAACGGAAACTTTTCAGAAAGATATTCTTCTGTTTCTGATGAAGTAGAAGCATTCAAATGCTTTTCCCATTTTTCACGAAGGGTCAATATCCCCACACGTATATCTGCTACCGGTCGTGTAAAGGTAAAGGGCAATAGATTGTTTCTTACGGTTCCGTCGGTTAGTATGTAGTTCATACGGTTAGGTTCAAAGTTTAAAATTCCAGGTTCAAGGTTTGCTTGTCGAATGAATAGGGAAAGAAAACCTCATTTCAAAAGTAAATAAAAAAGCCCTCCTAAAAAAGTTAGGAAGGCTTTATAAAGTATAAACGATGCTAAATTATTTTGTGAACTTAGCGTATTTGTTTTTGAATTTGTCGATACGTCCTGCAGTATCCACAAGTTTGGATTTACCTGTATAAAAAGGGTGTGATGTTCTGGATATCTCCATTTTCACTAACGGATACTCTACACCATCTACTTCAATAGTCTCTTTAGTATCTGCAGTAGATTTGGTTAAAAACACATCTTCGTTAGACATATCTTTAAATGCCACTACTCTATAATTTTCCGGGTGAATATCTGCTTTCATATCTTTATGTATTAAATCTTTCCTATTTTGAGGTTGCAAATTTAAGTATTTTTTTCAAATCTACAATGAAAATGAATTAAAATATAAATAGTCTTAAAAAAATTAAAGACACACCCTACCTTTTCAAAAATATAATAAATTCCTTTGAAGGAGTTAGCTTTCTTTGAAAGTATTTGTTGTAACGTTTTACTATATTTGTCTACTAACCAGCCAAACCAAAAACAAATAGAAATCATGGAAAACACATCTCCTTCTGTAAAACAAATTGCATTAAATTATGGTATTCTTTTAGCCTTAATCAGCATTGTTTTACAAGTAATCACTTACGTTACTGACAATTATCTGGATAGACCTTGGTGGTCCTCATTATTGAGTTTTTTAATTATGCTGGGAGTTATAGTTTATGGACTAAAAGCTTATAAAGAAGGCAATCACGGTTATTTATCCCTTGGGGAAGCTTTGAAAGTTGGTCTTGCAATATCCCTTATTGCCGGAATATTAGGCGCAATATTCAACTATATTTTCATTACGTTTATTGAGCCTGAATTTGTAAATCAAATGCTGGACCTTACAAGGGAAAATATGATTGCCCAAAATCCTAACATGACCGAAGAACAAATGCAAATGGG
>JBGTDF010000127.1:0-5697 GCA_041748455.1 Planktosalinus sp. | reverse complement strand
GCCATACACGATAGGGTATCCGGGGGTATCACAAATTTCCACGTGATCGCAGCCTGCTTCCTGCAAACTTTTTTTAACGGCATCTGCCGTGGCGATAACGTCCTTTTTGTACGCCGGATCTGCGCTTATGGATGGCATTTTTAATAAGTTGATCAATTCGTCAAGAAACCGATCTTTGTGTTCTTCAATGTAAGATTTTGCTGAATTCATATAAAATTTTTAAGGAACCGTAAATCTACAAAAATCTGCTATTTTTATAAAGGAAGTTGTTTGTTTATTCCAATCTTTGCTTATATTTGCACCCACCAAAAACAAAATTCCAAGCGGGCGTGATGGAATTGGTAGACATGCCAGACTTAGGATCTGGTGCCGCAAGGTGTGGGAGTTCGAGTCTCCCCGCCCGCACTTAAAGAAGCTCTTCAGAAATGAAGGGCTTTTTTGTTTTAAAAAATTATGGGATTATATCTAAAAAAGGGGAGACGAGAAGTTTATCCCGATTGGAGCGATAGCGGAATATCGGGAAGTCTCCCCGCCCGCACTTAAAGAAGCTCTTCAGAAATGAAGGGCTTTTTTGATTTAAAAAATTATGGGATTATATCTAAAAAAGGGGAGACGAGAAGTTTATCCCGACAGCTACCTGGGAGTCTCTGAGTTTATCCTGAGCGAAGTCGAAGGACCCGCACATCAAAAAAGCTCTTCAGCAATGAGGGGCTTTTTTATTTTGAAATTTACCGGGTATAACCTTTTTAACACCTAAAATAGGCGTTTCTTGTTTTCTCCCTTTCAAAAATTACTTACTTTTGGCCACTTCATTGCATAGTAATTCATTAAAAAATCAATTAAATCCTATCCCCATGAAAAATTTTACGCTTGCCTTTTTATTTTTATTCGCTTCCATTACACTTGTAACTGCACAATATACCACACCGGGCACCGGCGTGGACTGGACACTCGATGATATCGCAACGGCCAGTCCGGGAACAGTAACGGTTTCCGGAAACACCTATACTTTACTGGAAGATTTAACCATAGCCGCAACGGATATTGTAAGGATTGACACAGACCTGACCCTGGAAATTGAAGCCGGTGTGCGCATTACGGTACTTGAATTTGGTTCTTTCTTTGTGGAAGCCAATGACGTTATGATCACGGCAGTCAATGAAGCGGCACCTTACAATGGTTTTCGATTTGAAGAAGGCTCAGACATTTCCATTCAAAATGCTACCCTTCAATTTGGAGGGGGACTTCAAGTGCTTACAGAAACGTTTGTCCTGAATAATTGTGTGTTGACAAACAATGTTTCCGGGGTGACCACCGGAGCAACGGTAACTCTTTCCAGGGGAATACCTGTAATTACCAACAACCAGTTTTTGTTCAATGCCAATCCGGCGATAAGTTCCGGGGCCAACCAAAGTGTTTCTGCGATAATTACCAATAACTACATAGAAGGAAATAACCAGACAAACAACAACCGCCCGCAAATCAATATGGGTGCAACCCGTGTTAACGATACCTTGAAAATCATCAACAACTCCATCATTGGCGATAGGGATATCGAACAAGCAGGGGGAATTGCGGTGGCCAATCTTGTGGGGGGTACTTTAAGGGTAATTATCGAAGGAAATACCATTATAGACAACCGTTACGGAATCACAGTAGTAGGGCCTAATTCGTATGCATTGATAAAAGATAATATCATTGAAGATAACGATACACAAGGCAATCCTAATCTGGGTGGAAGTGGTGTCAATTTAAATGCGCCAACAGGGGACATGCAAGTTATGGCTTCCGGAAACCAATTCAGAAGAAATCTTTGGGGGGTTACTATTCAGGGACCGGTGGACGCCAACTTTGGGGATGATGTTGAAAATGAAGGGAAAAATGTGTTTTCTGAAAACGGGAACAATGGCGAAATCTTTGCGCTTTACAACAACGGTCCCAATACTATTTTAGCAAAAAACAACTGCTGGGTGGAAGACGGTGAAGGCACTTTGGCTGAAGCCGAAGGGGTAATTTTTCACATAGAAGATGATGCCACTTTAGGCGAAGTGATTTTCGATCCTATATATTGTGAACCTCTCGTGGGAATCGAAGATGTGCTATTGGCAAATTTCATGTTTTACCCGAATCCAGCAAAAGATGTAATCCATTTTACCAATAATGTGGATTTTCAAACCATGGAGATTTATGATGTACAGGGAAAACGTATGTATTCCAAGGCACTATCTCAAGGAGCAAATTCCGTGGTACTAAACCTTCCGGCAGGAATGTATTTTGCCAGTTTCAGCAATGAGGTTAATAGGGTAGTTAGAAAGTTGCTGGTTAAGTAACCATAAAATATAGTTGTATAAAAGAGACTGTCTAAAAAGTTGAGTTTAGCCACAAAGGCACCAAGACTCAAAGTTTCACTAATTACTAAAAATTTAATATGTGTTTCTTTGCGTCTCAGCGTCTTTGCGAGAAACAAGTTTATATGTTTTTTAGACAGTTTTTTCTTATCTTTTAAATTTATAATATTCCAAAAAAGGATGCGGGGTATTTTCTACGGAATTAACTATAGCTTCCATTCCCATAACACTGAAGGTAATACCATTACCGCCAAACCCCAAAATATAATGTTCGTTTTTGTCGGGATCGGGTTTGCCGAAATAGGGCAAACCGTCTTTGGTCTCCCCAAAAGTTCCCGCCCAGGAATAATCCAAAACAAAAGAAATGTCAGGAAAACACTTTTTAAAATCCTTTACCAGCGATTTTTCTTTTTTGGGCAATAAAGCATCCCTGCCTTTGGCGTTTTTGAATTCCACATCCCCTCCACCCATAATAATCCTTCCGTCATCGGTGCTTCTAAAGTAAAGATAGGGTGAAGAAGTGTTCCAATAAATATGGTTTTTAAAAGCCATAGGAATTTTTTCAAAAGCTTCAGACGCTAAGGCATAAGTGCTTTTTAATTTTACGATATCTTCTTTTAAAGTTTCTGTACTCTCATAACCCGAACAATGAATAATATGGTGTGCCTCTATGGAGAATTCATTTGCCTTAGCCACAAACATGCCGTCCTTTTTTTTAATGGCGGATATTTCGGTCCGATCAAAAATCTGCAATCCTTTTTCTGAGCAATGTTGCAACAGGTCGTTGGCAAATTTATAAGTATCCATTACAGCGCCGGACGCTGATTCAATCGCTGCATAAGCTTTTAAGCCACTTTTTTCGAGTGCTTCTTTTTCCAGCCAGATAACTTTAAACCCGTGTTCTTTTCGAGCATTAAATTCCTTCAGCAAAAAATCTTCCTCTTTTTTGGAGGTACAGAAATACACGCTTTTTTTTAAGGTAAACCCACAATCACTTTTAATCTCCTTTACAATTTTTTGCAAGTCAAAGATTGCTTTCTCACAACTTTTATAACTGGAAACCGCCGGCGTGAGGCCTCGAAGCTCTATGAGTTCGTGTAAAGGCATGTCCACTTCATATTGCAGCATCGCAGTACTTGCAGCAGTACTTCCGTTACAGACATCCCTTCTGTCAACCATCACTACTTTCTTGCCTTCTTTCAAAAGTTGGTATGCAATCAATGCACCCGTAATTCCCGCACCAATAATTAAAATATCTGTGGAAATATCCTTTTGCAAGGACGGATAGCTTTCCGGTAATGCATTTTTTATGAGCCAAAAGGGTTCGTTGGAACGAATGTTCATTGCTTTTAATTTTAGGTTAAAGTATAGAATAAGTTAGAATAAATTCAAACTTTAATATTCTTCTAACTCTTTTCTGTCCAAAATCACTTTCAGCCCCAAAGTAATGCCCTAACTTTGCAGCTCTTAAAAAAATGAAGCAGTGATTTTAACAAAAACAGAAAAATTAGAACTTACTAAAAATGAAATGCAGGAGTACGGCTACAAGGTCGTGGATGCCATTGTGGAACATTTTGATACCCAAAACCAGAAATTACCGGTAGCCAAAGGTTCCCGAAAGGAAATGGACAGCCTGTTCCTGGAAGAAGCACCGGAAAACCCTTCCGATGCAACAGAAGTATTAAACTTTGTACTCAAAAATGTGATGACCAAAAGCAATGTAGTCAGTCATCCCAAATCGTTCTCCTTTGTTCCTGGGCCTAGTAATTACATAAGCACCATGAGCGACACCCTGGCAACGGGATTCAATATTTTTTCAGGTGGCTGGGCGGCATCCCCGGCTGCGGCAGAACTGGAGATTGTCACCATGAATTGGCTACTAAAACTATATGGTCTTCCCGTTAAAAAAGGAGGAGGTATTTTCACCAGCGGTGGTTCGATGGCCAACTTAACGGCTCTGGTTGCTGCCCGAAACATAAAATGCGGTCAGGATTTCTCCAAAGCCGTAATTTATTTATCTGACCAGGCACATTCGTCTAATGTGAAAGCCATTCAAATACTGGGTTTTAAAAAGGAACAAATAAGAATGATCCCAACGGATATGGAATTTAAATTTTCAGTAAACAAATTGAAAAACGCCATCGCCAAAGACAAACTCGAAGGTTTATACCCCTTTTGCCTGATTGCTTCCGCAGGGACTACAAATACCGGCACAGTAGATCCCTTGCAAGAGTTAGCAGGGATTTGTAAAAAGGAAAACCTCTGGTTTCATATAGATGCGGCTTATGGTGGCGCGGCAATATTGTCAAAAAGCGGAAAACAACTTCTTGCCGGAATTGAAAAAGCAGATTCCATAACGGTCGATCCGCACAAATGGTTTTTTCAACCATACGAAATAGGTTGTTTGCTCGTGCGCAATCACAAATGGCTAAGTGGCACCTTCACCGAAAAACCGGAATACCTGCGTGATATAGAAGGCAATCAATCGGAAATCAATTTTTATGACCATGGTATCGAACTTACCAGACGTTTCAGGGCATTGAAGTTTTATATGTCCATTAAAACCTTTGGGTTGAAAGCTTTCCGAAAAGCTATTACCTACAACATTGCCCTAGCAGAGCAAACCGAAGAATATTTCAGAAAAAGCCATAAATGGGAAGTCGTTTCCCCTGCGACACTGGCGATAATAAATTTCCGGTACAACCCCATTGCGGAAAAGCTCTCAGAAAAACAACTGGATACAATCAACCAGCACATTTCCCAAAAAGTAGTGGCTTCCGGAAAAGCGCTACTTGTGACCACTGTTTTAAACAAGCAGGTGGTTTTAAGGATGTGCCTGATAAATCCTCGTACAACGATGGAAGATATAAAGAGTACTTTGCAGTTATGCGAGAAATTTGCCCGGGAATAACTGCATAAGTTCCATTGGTAAATGCAACAAAGGGATACGCTTTTTTTGTTACCTTTGTAAATAAACTTTATACGATTATGGGTTTAGCAACAACAAAACAAGAAATAATTCAGTGGATAAATTCTATTGAAGACCCTGATGTAATAGAACAAATTAATCATTTCAGGAAACAAAAGCCTTTCCGGTTTGAGGAGGAAATTGAAAACGCCATTAGTGGGGAAGAATTAAAAAAACGCACAACCCGGTTTCTTACGTCTTTGAAGTGGGAAAAATAAATGTATTATACAAACCTGAAGTTGAGTATTATTTCAATGATTTGGTACATACACTTTATTTAGAAGGTTATTTTTCCTTTTTAGAGAATGCGGTTGAATACACTAATGGGATTATTGATTTTATTGAAAATACAATTCATACATTTCCCTATAAACTTACACC
>JBGTDF010000126.1:0-2021 GCA_041748455.1 Planktosalinus sp. | reverse complement strand
ATTAATCAAATATAATAAACTTCTAAATAATTAAAAACCACACAATTCCTAAGATTTGCGTGGTTTTAATCAAATTAACAACCTAATTTGTGACCTCGGAGGGATTCAAACCCCCAACCCTCAGAGCCGAAATCTGATATTCTATTCAGTTGAACTACGAGGCCATAATTCCCGTCCCCAAGTTTACTTGGGGAGGAATCTCATTATTATACTATATCTAACTTAACTTCTGCTTCACAATCATCGCAACAGTCTTGCTATCTGCCTTACCTGCTAGTTCCTGATTTGCCATCCCCACCACATTGCCCATATCTTTCATACTGATTGCGCCTGTTCTTGCGATTATAGCTTCCACGACTTTACCAACCTCTTCTTCACTCATTTGTTCAGGCAAGAATTTTTCTATTACTGCAGCCTGATCGATTTCAGGTTGTGCAAGATCTTCCCTGTTTTGCTCTTTATAGATTGCAGCACTATCCTTGCGTTGTTTTACCAGTTTTTGCAACAATTTAATTTCCTGTTCCGGGGTTATTTCCTCTTTTGCACCAGTTTCTGTCTGGGCCAAAAGGATTTCTGATTTGATAGCACGCAAGGAAGCCAATGCATTGGCATCTTTTGCTCGCATCGCATCTTTCATCGCGGTCATTACTTTCTCTTGCAAACTCATGTTTTTCTGTTTTTAAAGACTGCAAAGATACGATAATTTCCCAGAATTAACTGGCAAGCTGTAAGATGTGGAAAATTAAACCCTAACCAAATTAACCATGAAAAAACCCCAAAAACAACGAATTGTCTTTGAGGCTTTTGAAGCAAATCTAACACTAAACTTACCTTTATAAATTGTAAAACTAATCTACATTATCATGTAAAAAAGAATTGTTGTTGCGCAGTTGTATTTCGTCATTTTCATCTGTTGACAGCGTTGTCCTGGAGAAAGTGCCTTTATCCTTTTTTGAGTCTTCCAGTTCAATCCCAAGACGTTTGTATGCGGGTTGCTTTTCCAGTTCATCCACCCTGGATGCACTATTGTTAAACTTATAATTAAAAGCCTTCATCTTTTGCTTGCGCTCTTCTGTGCGTTTTTTTAATAAGTCATTAATCGACATGTTCATAGGGTCTGCTTCTCCATTATTTTCTTCCTCATCTTTAGAAGCTACAGTTCGTTTTTCAAATACCAGCTCTTCATCCATATCCTCTTTAATTACTTTTTGAGGGGCCTTTGATGCCGATAACATATCTTCCATTTCCTGGTAATCATCTAAACTGTATTTCTTGATGCCTTCCTGGGAAACTTCGGTGACAGGAATAATTTCTATGGAATCTTTAACTACTATATTATGGATATGAAAAGTGGTGTCTTTTTTTTCACTGTTTTCTTCTACTACTTCTTGTTTAGTGTGATTTAATGGAAGATCAAACATCAACATTTGATTTTCTTTTGCAGGCTCTTCTTCTATCTTAAAAGTAACCTTTTGTTCTTCTTTAACTTCCACAATGATAAAATCGTGCACTTTCATAGTATTGATAAAGTCCTGATCAAAGTTTTCCAAATCTCCCGGAACTACTTCATCATAACTAATGGGAATGTTTTTCAAAAAATCAGATGTTTTTATATACCCTTCAAAAGGAAGGCTTTCTGACACAATTTCTGCATCTTCAATATCGTCTTCATCAAATAAAGTGTGTTTGATTACCACTTCTTTGGTTTGCTCAAACGAAGGTTTTGAATTTGCTGTTGGGGAAAACCCGGCATTTTTAGAAACAAGTACATGCTCTGCACCCTGCTCGTCCCCTAACGTATGGATAATTTTTTTGGTTTCGGTATTTACTATTTCATTTTGTTGTTCCACATTAAATCCTGTAGCAATTACAGTGACGGCAATGGCTTTTTCCAAAGTAGTGTCTTCCCCTACCCCCATAATGATATTGGCGCCATAACCAGCTTCGGTTTGTATGTAATCGCTTATTTCCCCTATCTCGTCGATAGTAATCTCTTCAGAACCCGAAACGATCAGCAACAA